>JAEURF010000215.1 GCA_016789205.1 Anaerolineales bacterium | reverse complement strand
AATTCAAGTTATGGAGGATTGGAATCCGTTCAGGTATCAAGAAACAGGTTGGAGGTCAGATTGAAGCGAGAGGTTGTTGATAAATTTGGGGATGAGAATTTTAGTAACGTTGAAGTGCAATTCGATGCAGATGATGAGATGTATCAAGTAATTGTAGAGACGTTACAAATAATTTTTAAAGGTTTTGATAATTTAGAGGTTATATAAAAAAAGAAATCGGAAGTCTTGAAGACTTCCGATTTCTTTTTATCAAACAACAGTCGCGCCAAACAATTTTCCAGCTAAGAATGTTGCTAACATGGCAACCAAACCCCAAAATGTGACACGAAGCGCACCAATCCAAATATTCGCGCCACCGATGTATGACGCCAACATGCCCATTAATCCTAAAAAGAGTAGCGAACTCACTACTACCCAAGGAATCATGGAAATATCGGGTGCAATTAATACGGTCAACAAAGGCAAAGCCGCACCAATTGCAAATGACAAGGCAGAAGTCCAAGCGGCTTGAAAAGGTCTGGCAGTGTGAATTTCGTTTAATCCAAGTTCATCGCGGGCATGTGCCATCAAGGCATCATGTTCCATTAATTGTTTAGCGACTTGTTTTGCGAGTGCAGGGTCAAGCCCACGTTTGACGTAAATATTGGCGAGTTCTTTGTGTTCGCCAACAGTGTCAATTTCAAGTTCTTTTTTCTCACGCGCTAAATCTGCTTTTTCAGTATCAGCTTGTGAACTGACCGAAACATACTCCCCCGCCGCCATAGACATGGCTCCAGCCACCAAACCTGCAACACCTGCGATTAATACATCTCCGCGTACAGCACTTGCGGCGGCGACTCCCACTACCAAACTTGCAGTTGAGACGATTCCGTCATTGGCTCCGAGCACAGCCGCACGCAACCAACCGATTCGATTTGCGTAATGTTTTTCAGCTTTAGGCATTTTATTTTCCTCATGAAATTTATATCTTTATTGTAGACCAGTTTTGCAAGAATTATATAAACAAAACCTACAGGCAGAGTTAGCACTTTTTTATCTGAAACTGTAATGGTTAATCCTTAAATAATAAAGGGTATAATACGAGAAATCTGAAACAGCACGTTGTTCTCATGTTCAGGGAAACCTTATGGCGAAAATTCTAATAGTGGATGACGACGAAAAAGTGACAACTTTGTTAGGGCGCTTTCTTGCGGCAACCAGCTATCAAGTTACTACACTGAATGACAGCTCGAAAGCAATGCAAGCAGCAAACACCGTCCGCCCGGATTTGATTATTCTGGATATTATGATGCCCTACCCAGACGGTTTCACGTTGTGTAAAATGTTACGCGATGAGCCAAAATTTGCAAAAACGCCAATTTTAATCATCACTGCGTTGGATAACAGCAACAGCAAAGCTACAACTTTTGGCGCCAATGATTACCTTGCCAAACCTTTTAACCTCGATGAGCTAGCTTACAAAGTAGAAACACTACTCAAAAAAGAATAAGGATTGTTGGAGAACTCTCATGGCTAAAATTCTGATTGTAGATGACGACTTAGAAACAACCAAATTATTTGAAGGCATCATCAAAACAAGCGGGCACGAGCCATTATCCATAATAGAAAGCAGAAATGCTATCAAAGCCATCGAAATCTTTGAGCCAGATTTAGTTTTGCTCGATATTATGATGGCACAAATCAACGGCATTGCGCTGTGCAAACTGATTAAATCAGACCCCAAAACTACAAACATCCCGGTCGTGATGGTCTCCGCTTTAAGTGACGAGGGTACCAAAAGAGACTCTTACAATGCTGGTGCCGATGATTTTATCGTCAAACCCATTGTCCCCAAATCTTTTCTAGCTCAAATCAACTCTATCTTAGATAAACAATAGCAAAAACTTTCAGTTTTGTTTATTGGCTTGCGCGAATCACTTTTTGATGTATCATTAAAGGAAACTTTTTTTAGGTGTATTTATGACAAAAATTTTGATGGTGGACGACGATAAGCTGGTAACTGATTTATTGGAAAAGCTTCTCAAAGCTGACGGGTACGAAACCGTGACAGTCAATGACAGTTCCAAAGCGATAGAAGTTGCCCAAGCTGAAACACCCGATTTGGTTTTACTTGATTTAATGATGCCACAACCGGATGGCTTCCGCGTTTGTAGAATGTTGCGCGAAGTGCCTGCGTTTAAAAAACTCCCGATTATCATCGTCACCGCATTAGATGATAGCGACAGTCGCGCGGTTGCCTTCGGCGCAGGTGCAAATGATTACCTAACCAAACCATTTCACCCCGATGAACTTTCTGAAAAAATAGTCGCCGCTTTAGAAGAACGATAAAGAAAACGGACGTTTATAAACGTCCGTTTTCTTTATTACTACTTCAAAGTACGAATATACGCCGTCAACTGCCAAATTTGTTCTTCACTTAAAATACCACGCCAAGCCACCATCGCTGTGCCGGGGCTTCCTTCCGAAATTCTCCAAAACAGATAGCCATCACTCACTTGTACCTGCAAGACAGATAAATCTTTCGGCGGAGGATTCAAAGCCGCACCTGCCGGACCATCTCCATGTCCGCCTGAGCCGTGGCAAGTTGCACAATTGGATTGAAATATTTTTTCACCAGCGCTTGCCGCATCTGCACTTAATGGGTTTGTCAAATCGGCATAACTTGCAGGCACAGTCGGTAAAACCGTATCAGGCTTTGATGCGTTAGATTCTCCACACGCAGAAATTATCAACACACTTAATATAACAAACAAAACTTTCTTCATTCATAGTCTCCAAAAATATTTTCTCAAATTATAAGCAGTTTTCATAGAACGAGTAAAATTGCTATTATCTTTTTTTGGAGTAGAACCATGAAATTAAAACGCTGGCAAATTGTTCTTCTATTTTTGATTTTTACAGGATTGATTTTTCGCCTCACTTCTAGACCCGCACCTGAGCATCCATATTACGCATCAGACTTACGCCGACCAGCCGTCATCGCCCACCAAGGCGGAGATGGCATAGCACCCGGCAATACTATGTTTGCATTTCAAAACGCCGTAGACATCGGAGTCGATGTCTTAGAAATGGATTTACACATCACAAAAGATAATGTTCTCGTTTTGATTCACGATGAAACCATTGACAGAACAACTGATGGAAGTGGTGAAGTTGAAGCCATGACTTTAGATGAAATCAAACAATTTGATGCAGGCTATGACTGGTCAAATGATGAAGGAGCAACATTTCCATTTCGCGGACAAGGAATCACAATTCCAACTTTAGAAGAAGTATTGACAACGTTTCCACAAATGAAAATGACCATTGAAATCAAAAAGTCAAATACTTCGATGATTGAACCGTTTTGTGACATGATTCGAGAATATGATATGCAAGATAAAATAGTCGTCGCTTCTTTTTATGAT
>JAEURF010000214.1 GCA_016789205.1 Anaerolineales bacterium | reverse complement strand
AGTAGCAGATGCCGCTTCAAAACATGGACGCAAGTTGGCATTTGCAGGACCCAGCATGGTCGATAATGTCAAGATTGCTCGGCGCATGAAATATCTCAACATTGCTGATGAATTAATCGTGCCGATTGATCAAGCCTTAAAAATGCAAGACCATAAAGTTGCCATTATGTGTACTGGTTCACAAGGTGAACCTTCTTCTATTGTTGGACGTTTATCGGCTGGTACGAATCGTCAATTTGATTTGAAGCCGAATGATACGATTGTTTTGTCATCACACCCAATTCCGGGCAATGAAGAAACTATCAGTAAAACAATCAATCGTCTGCTAAGAAGAGGCGCGAAAGTCATCCATGATGGCATTGCACCGATTCATGTATCAGGTCATGCGGCACAAGAAGAACAAAAATTGTTAATCAATTTGGTTAAGCCAAAACATTTTATGCCCATTCATGGTGAGTTACGTCAACTGATGCGCCATGCGCAGTTGGCTCAAGAACTTGGCATTGAACCTGAAAATACAATTGTGGTTGAAAATGGTCAAGTGGTGGAATTGGTTGGGAACAAAGTGATGCTCGGCGAAAGAATCCCTGGCGATTATGTTTTTGTGACTGGGGAATCAATAGGGGATATTGACCATGATGTAATGAAAGAACGCAGTCAATTGGCGCGCAACGGCATTTTGTTAATTGATATCAGCCTTGATAAATTAACTGGGCGTTTATTACATGAGCCAGAAATTATCACGCGCGGTTTTGTTTCACCTGAAGAAGCAGAAACGCTCTTGCCTGATGTACAAGAACTGGTCAATAACCTTGTACATAGTGATAATTTCGATGATGAAAAAGGTATTATCAATGCCGTCAAAAGCTATTTACATCAACAAACAAAACGCAGACCGATGGTTTTTGTAACATTGAGTAAAGGGTAAAAAAGTAATACCATAAAAAGAGAACTTCCAGTAGGAAGTTCTCTTTTTATTTAACCTATTAAGTTGTATTTACTTGATTACCCAAACTCATTAAATTTTACTTCCGGATATTTTTCAGCATAATACTTCAATAGAAAAGCAGTAGCAAAAAGCGCAACCATACGATTTTGCGAATCGCGTGCAAACAATACTTCAGTTCGAGCAGGCAAACTGCTAAATGCTTGTTCTGTGGCTTCAACCCAGCGTAAGAAAGTATGTGGCAATCTTTCTAACTCAGTTGGAACATTGTATTCCATCTCTAAACGAGCTTGAACGACCTCAAATTGCAACTGCCCCACTACAGCCAAAATCGGTTCACGCTTAAAAGCATTGGCATTATAAAAGACTTGCACACCGCCTTCTCTTTCTAATTGCTGTAAACCTTTGGTGAATTGTTTTTGTTTACTCAAATCAGAATTCTTCAACAGAGCAAAATGTTCTGGTGGGAAATGTGGCATCGCGGCAAAACGGACAGGCTCGCCTACATAAAGCGTATCGCCAATTCCTAAGTTGCCATTGTTCGGGATGCCAATCACATCTCCGGGGAAAGCCTCATCCATGATTTCGCGCTCATTCGCAAAAAGTTTATATGGACGTAATAACCGCATCAGGCTCCCACTTTGGGCATGAATCACATTTAATCCGCGTTCAAAACGACCAGAACAAACACGCGCAAATGCAACACTGTCACGGTGTTTTGGATTCATATTAGCTTGAATTTTAAAAACATAACCAGAAAAATCATTTCGATTGGGTGAAACAAGACCGCCATCACTGAGATAAGGCTGTGGAGGCGGAGCATATTCAATGAACGAGTCAAGAAATAAGCGCACGCCAAAGTTAGTCAATGCACTGCCAAAAAAGACTGGCGTTTGTTTCATTTCAAGTAAGCGAGCTTGATTAAATGTCATATCCAATCCATCTAAAAGATGAATATCGTTTTCTATTTCTTTATAATCTGATTCAGAAATTATCTTATTAGAACGCAAATTATCTAGAGGCACAAATTCTTCAGGCGCCATCTTCTCATTACGTGCCGTTCGCTCATATAAATAAATCCCTTTTGCATGGCGGTCATACACACCACGAAATCTATCGCCATCCCCAATGGGCCAATTCATCGGCACAGGTTGCATCCCTAAAATGGATTCAATCTCATCTAACAATTCAATCGGATGACGCGCCGGGCGATCCATTTTATTGATAAAAGTAAAAATTGGAATACCACGTTGACGACACACATCAAATAGTTTACGTGTTTGTGGTTCAATCCCTTTTGCCGCATCCAACACCATCACAGCACTATCCACTGCAGAAAGCGTTCGATATGTATCTTCAGAAAAATCTTGATGCCCCGGTGTATCCAATAAATTAATCACAAACCCTTTATAAGGAAATTGAAGAATCGTAGATGAAATCGAAATGCCACGTTCGCGTTCCATCGCCATCCAATCCGAAGTTGTATTGCGTTGATTCTTTTTTGCACGCACGTTACCCGCCAACTCAATTGCATTCCCATACAACAAAAGTTTTTCAGTTAAAGTCGTCTTACCCGCATCAGGATGCGAAATAATCGCAAATGTCCTGCGTGACGCAATTGCTTGTTCCAAATTTATATTTGATTGATTCGTTAATGAAAGTTCTTCCACAATATTTCTTTAATCCTTCTTCTACCTATTGTAATTTTAATGCAATCTGCCGATCTATCTTACCCATCGGATAATTTTCCAATTCATTAATCTGCACCCACTTTAAACTTTTATTCTTAGGGATTGAAACAGACTCACATTGATAAACATGCACTGTGACTTTGAAATGAGTATATGCATGTGTCACAATTCCCATCGCCTCTTTTTTCTTGACCTGAATCTTGGTCGCTGACTTAATTGCCTTTGTCAACTCTTTAACAGGATTCTCATCCACACGAGCATTCGGAAATTCCCACATATTCCCAAGCAACCCATCCGCCGGTCTTTGATTCAACAAAACTTTTTTACCTTTTATAACCACCGCCGCCACATCTATGTATTGCGGTGTTTTTTTCTTCGGCTTCAATACAGGTCTTAATTCTTGCGTTCCATTTTTTCTTGCTTCACATAACTCCATTAATGGGCATAACAAACATCTCGGATTTTTCGGCACACAAATCGTCGCGCCTAAATCCATGAGGGCTTGATTATAGTCGCCTGCTTTGCCTTTGGGTAAATTTTCTCTAGCAAGCTCCCACAATATTTTTTCACCAGTAGGCGAATCTGCAAATTCAGCCACATCAAACAAACGTGAAAATACACGGCGCAGATTTCCATCAAGTGTGGCTTCATCCATTTTGAATGCCATTGAAGCAATTGCGCCAACTGTGTATTTTCCAATTCCCGGTAAACTTTGCAAGTCTTCTAAATTACGAGGTAATTCGCCGTTAAATTTTTCGGCGACAATTTTTGCGGCTTTATGCAAAT
>JAEURF010000213.1:1870-3438 GCA_016789205.1 Anaerolineales bacterium | reverse complement strand
TTATTCTACTGGCAGATATACCGTTTGGATTAATGATGCGTTGGTGGGAGATTTTGTTTCTTATTGAAACAAAATCTCCCGCAGGTTTATTTTTTTAATTCATAAATACTATCAGGACTTTCGCTTGAAGTGACGAGATGATACCATGTGGTCATGATAACCAAGCAGCAATACGTCGAATATCTGGTTTGCGCAATCGGCAACTACACGAGTTCAAACCTAGCCGAGCATATGGATGATGTCAGTCACGATGTCATCACCGACTACCTGAGAAGGGAGCATCTGACAGCACGCGGCTTGTGGGAATTGGTTTTAGGGCTGATTGAGGATAGCCCCGAAGCCTTCATGCTGGTGGATGATAGTGTGCAAGACAAGCGCTACTCACGGTTCATCGAACTGGTAAAACTACAATACAGTGGTGCAGAACACGGCTTGGTTCGCGGCATAGGCGTAGTCAATTTGGTGCATAGCGCTGGCGACAAGAAAGATTTCTACCCAATCGACTACCGTATTTATGCGCCAGATCAAGACGGTAAAACCAAGAACGAGCACTTCACTGAAATGGTCATCAATGCTGTTTTTTTCAAGAAAATCAAGGCAAAACGCATCTTGTTTGATAGTTGGTATGCCTCCGCCGAGAACTTGAAACTGGTTCACCGTTTGGGATTGACCTTTTTGACGACCCTGAAAAGCAACCGAATGGTCAGTTTAAGTAAAGAAGGTGGCTGGATCCATCTGAATGATATTGATTGGACAGTTGAACGCCTGAAAAATGGTGTCATGGTCAAACTGAAAGAAGTACCTTTCAAAGTGCAGTTATTCAAGGTAGTTGCTACAGACGGCAACATTGACTGGGTGATTACGAACTGCCCAGATGAGACTTTGACCACGCAAGCCGCTCAAGACGCGAACGACGTGCGCTGGCAAATCGAAGAACTGCATCGTGGACTCAAACAGTTGACTGGAACCGAAAAATGTCAATGTCGCAAAGGACGTTCTCAACGCAATCACATAGCTTGTTGTTATCACGCCTGGCTTTCCTTGAAAGTCAAGGCAAAGGCTCTGGGCAAAACACTTTACCAGACCAAAGATGATTTGCTGAGTGATTACCTGCGTGCCGAACTGCATTCTCCTCGAATTCATGCTTTTTCACCTACATAAGCGAAAGTCCTGATAATATTGATTACACAGGTGGCGGAACAAGACCTGTCCATTCGACTTTGTTAAGAGAAAATATCTTAATTGCCGAACATTTATGTAATTTGAAAAATGTCCCCGATGAAGGATTTACGTTTAGTGCTGTCCCGCCAAAGTTTAAAGGGGCAGGTACATTTCCGGTCAGGGCGTTTGCAAAGTTAAAATAAAAAAACTTCCGATGAAATTCATCGGAAGTTTTTGTTTTAGTATTCTACTGCCCGCTTCAAAGACTTGGCGTTCTTAATCCATGCTTTGACGTTGCTCAAACTCGGCAATTGCTTTACAAGTCTCTTTTTGCCTGAATTTGCTTTTGCAAACGCTTCTAGTAAACCTTCGGGGTTGCGCTTTGCAAGTTCCATTACAGTATCTAC
>JAEURF010000213.1:0-1771 GCA_016789205.1 Anaerolineales bacterium | reverse complement strand
CTTGCCTGAATTTGCTTTTGCAAACGCTTCTAGTAAACCTTCGGGGTTGCGCTTTGCAAGTTCCATTACAGTATCTACGCCAGCGGCTTCAAGTAAATCAGAATACTGTGTACCAATACCTTTCACGCGGAATAAATCTGCACGATTGACCCATTCAAGAATCGTCTTTGCATTAAAGCCTGTGGCTTTTGCAAGTTCTTGGCGACCTTTACGAGTCCCGCCCATTTTCAATAAACCGTTTGTGCCACGCACACCGGCTTTATTAAGTTTTGCGGCATAGACCCGCCCAATGCCTTCAATTTCTTTAAGAGTAGTCATAAGATTAATCTCCTTTAGATGAGTATAGCATCATATTTGTTGAAAGGTATATAATTAACATTAATATTTAATGTTAATAAAAAATAGAAACAAAAATATTTTTAATGATGATATTGTTTTTGTCATGTTTTAGATAAGATAAAATAGAGGAAATCATGAAACAATGGTTATATGTTCTTAAGCCAACTCGATTGGGTATGTTAACTGAAGGTCCAACACCAGCAGAATCTGAAACGGTCTCACGTCATTTTGCTCATTTGCAAGAATTGACCAATCAAGGCGTAATGATTTTGGTCGGGCGAACTCAAAATGCAGATGAAAATACAATCGGTCTGGCAATCTTTGAGGCGGAAGATGAATCGGCGGCAAGAAAAATTATGGAAGCAGACCCAGCTATCATCGACGGTGTGATGCGTGCGGATTTATATCCATATCAAATTGCTTTAATGCGTGGTCAAACTAAATAAGGAGTTCTAGATGGCAACAATTGTTTTTAATGGAAAAAGTTATAACAGTGTTGAAGAAATGCCTTTAGAAGCACGCCAAGCCTACGAACAAATTGCAAATATGCTTGTAGATAAAAACGGCAATGGCATTCCTGATTTTTTAGAAGGCGATATTGTCAAAAACATTTCATCTTTCTATACCGCCGCAAAATCTATTAACTATAACGGTGCTGTTTACAGCAACATCAATGAATTACCGCCCGATGTGCAAGCCAAAGTACAAAGTGCATTTACAAAAGTAGCAGATATGGGACTCATCCCGCAAGGTGATTTTGAACAACACGCCAGCAAACATACAGTTCACAATGAATCGCACATAAAATCTACTCCATTTGTATCGCGTGAATATAATCCAGTCATTCAAGAAGATAAAAGCCCAAACATAATGATATGGCTTTTGGTAGGCATTGGATTAATGATATGTCTTGGCATTGTGGCGGTTGCAATTTTCTTCTTGATGTAAACCAATGAAACCCATTTGGCTGATATTAATTTATACACTTCTTGCAGGAATCATCTCAGCACTGACTGCACCGATTCCCGGCACGTCGTTGTTGCTCACCGCTTTAGAAGTGTATATGATTGTGCATTTCGCCAAAATACACGATGCCAAACTTGGCTTCAAAGAAATAGGATATTCAACCGTAGCCTTATACGGGCTTTCTACTGTTTTGAAAGATACCGCACTTGAAATCCTCACGTTTGTACCAGTGATTGGTTGGGCGGCAGAAGTGATTGTGGCAATACTTTTTGTTTTCTTTTTGGGCATGTTAGCAAATTTATATTTCAGCAAACCATCACGAAAACAAGGCACCTAAATGAAACGTGTTCGATATTTCATTTTGATATTTTTTCTTTTGGCATGTCAAACACCTAATTCAATTTCTACTGCGACTCCCGCCTTTATAGCGACTTCGACACCCACAGCGACTTCATCCCCTCAACCG
>JAEURF010000212.1 GCA_016789205.1 Anaerolineales bacterium | reverse complement strand
AGACAATGTTTCAATAATCGGTTTTGAATCGCCTTGACCTTTTAATGCCAATGCCACTGCCGCGAGATATTCTTCAAATGTTAAGTGAATAAAACCATATTCAGCAGGTCCACGCTCTAATAACAAAGCGGCATGTTCGCGAACATCTTGTAAAAATTGGCGTGCGGCTTGATGCGGAGAAACATCACCACGTTCATGGAAAAGTTCTTCCAATTTACGGCGCATATCTTCACGCCCCACCAAGCCAACGCCCGGGCTAACTTCATGCATCCATAATGCCAATGGCGCAAGGATTCTGACTGTTTGAATTTCGTCAATATCGCGTCCGGGCGCACGTCCGCTTAAACTGCGTGCGCGATTCCATGTGGAAAGTAATGTATTGACATATTGGTCATATAACTGCACACGTCTTTCAGGTAACGTTACACCTTGACGTTTCATCAACGCAAGAATTGTTAATAGCAAAGGTGTAGAAGCTAACTCGCGTACACCGGGGTTTTGATGAATTGAATCGAGCAATTCACGCCGTTCTGTTTCTGCGTCTGAATGAGCAACTGAGGTATTGCCTTGTGCTTGTTTTTCTACAGCATTTGTCCAATGGCTGATAAATTCTTCAATCTCATCATCTTGAAAATCAACAATCGTACATTCTGCCAAATCTTCGGCAGATGGACGCACAGCACGATACCCTACCACGCGGCTGGTTAATACAAACTTGTTGCCCTGGCGATGATGAAACGCATAAAAATCCATAACGCGTTCAACAACTGTATTACGCATGTTAATATCGCGGACTTCATCAAGACCATCTAAGAGAATCAAAGCCCGCCCAACTTTGAGGGCTTCGCTTAACATTTCGCCAATTGGAAGGTTCGCGCCAATCCCTTCAAAATATTCAGCAATAAATTCATCTAAAGGAATATCACGGGTTTGGAGTGCGTTAGCAAAACCTGCTAATGGAAGCAGAATCGGTAAGTAATCGTTTAATCCAATTTGTGCGCCTTCACCCCGCGCAAGTTTGAGCGCTAAATATTTAACAAAGGTTGTTTTCCCAGCGCCGGGGTCACCAAGCACTACCATGCCGGCATGTTGCTTTAATACATGCAACAATGGGACAGGCTCACCAAAATGTAAAATTTCTTGGTCATGGTCTGTGATGTCGCGCCCAGCAAGGCTGAGGTCACGTTTCCATGTATCACCTTCGGGCAATTCCATGCGGGCTTTAAGTGGCACATATAAATCGAGCAGTTTTAGTTTGAGTGGAACACGGTCTGCGACCCCCATGCCTTTCATGCTGAGATAGTAATGCCGGTCTGCAAGATAATTCAGATAAGCGGCTGTGGCTTGTTGAATCGTCTCCGCGGGCAGAGCAGGTTTCAAGTCACGCCAGAAGCGTTCTGCTAAAACTATCGTCTGCCCGTGAATAATCGCGCTTTCCGTCACCGAGCCGCCGACAGCAATGCTAGCGTCGCCTGCTTGAATTTCTTGTGTGGGTTTGGGTTGTCGTGTTGGTTGCTTCGTGGAGGGCTTTTTGTCTGCCATGCCAACCTCACCTTTCTTTCAAAATCAGTATACAAGGTTTTGGATGAGGCTGGGTTTACTGTCTTGTAAGGTAGTGGATTTTTAATCAAAAAACCCCGAAATTTCAGGGTTTTTAGGCTTCGCCGAAGGCAATAACGACGATATGTTGGTTGAGGAATCTTGGTTTTGCGTCCTCAGCGGAGGTAATTTGCCCCAACGTGTAACCGCCTGCAATCGGGACGTTTTCGCCAAGAATTTCTTGAATGGCGGCAATTTCTGCGCCAGGCTGAGCTTTGAGTAACATTTGCCAAGCCACATCCACCAAAACCACTAGCAATGCAGGTTTGGTATCTCCAAGTTGACGCAAGGCTTGTTGAGCGGCATTTTTGGCGGCGCGTTCACAAGCCGCACGACTACCGACTAAAAGATACGCATCGATTCCATCTCGGATGGCGGCATTCATACGGAAACTTCCATCCGCCTCAACCCTGATGGGCGCACGGACGACTAAGCCTTCATTTTGTTCTACGCCTAAAGGATATAAACGTGCTAAATAACTTAATGGCGGGAATGCCCAATCACGTGCAGGGTAACCAAACATGCCAGCGTATGCTTCAGATGCGGGTCTGCCATCTAAAGTGCGTAGCCAAAACCCACGTGAACGCGTCACACGCAGTTGACTGCCGACAGGGTCCCAGCCATGGTCTGTGCCAACGCCTATTTTTATATTGCCACGTAAAAATGCGGCGACTAAACCGCCTGTGCCAGTTTGATTTCCAGTTATTTGATAAGTGTTACCGGTATGCAAATCACCGCTAGAAAGTGCGCCGGTGATATCTAAATTTGCGGATAAGGCATTACAAAATTGTTCTGCATCGCCGTTGAATCCATCTGCAAAAAATAAAACCGATTGCCGCTCTGAACGCGCAGAAAAATGCGTCTCTATTTTAGAGGCGGTTTCTCGTCCTGATTGTGCATAACCCGGAAGCCAAAGGGTATCGCTTTGAAAATCGCCACTTAATAATGCGACTACAACTGAATGTGGATGTTGACCGCGATTCGTTAATCCAGCCGGTGAACTAAAGCCAATCATCGGCGTATCGCCTACTAAACTGGAAACGCCATTTAATACTTCACGAGGTTGATATTGATGAGAAGCAATCACGATAGCCAAATCTGGAGCATTTGCGCCAAGTTTATTTAAGGCTTGATGCGTAGCTTGCAAACCGGCTTCGCGTCCGTCTAAGGCTTGTGCTGAACCTACTGATGCGAGAATAGGCATAATTAACCTTCCGCCACTGGAACTGTGAAATGGAAAGTTGTTCCCTGACGATATTCACTTTCAAACCAAATTTTTCCGCCTTGCATTTCAATTAAACTTTTGGTGATGTTCAAACCCAAACCCGTGCCGGGCACTTCTCTGGCTTTGGGGTCATCTGAACGGAAGAATTTTTGGAAAATCTTTTGTTGGTCTTCTAAGGTCATACCGATACCGCTATCTTTGACCCATAAATGAATCACACGTGGCGCGCCATCTAAATCCCATTGGTTCGGGCTTTCTTCTACGCCAACTTGAATCGTGCCTTCTTCTGGTGTGTATTTATGTGCATTGCTGACTAAATTTGTAAGTACTTGTGCCACACGTGTTCTATCAGCCCACATGGGCGGCAAGTTTTTTGGCACAGCAAGGTCGAGCGTTTGTTTCTTCTCTTCCAATTGACGTTTGAATGTGCGAATGACTTCATCTACAAGGTCAGCAGAATCAGTTGCTTTATATTCAAGGCGCAAACGCCCAGCTTCAATTTTAGAATTATCGTTTAAGTCTGAAACCAAAGTAGACATACGCTCTACATTGGATTTAATCGTTTGCAAGAAATTCCCTTGCATATCATTCACGCCACCCACTGCCCCACCAGCCAACAATTCGGTATAGCCTT
>JAEURF010000211.1 GCA_016789205.1 Anaerolineales bacterium | reverse complement strand
TGCTCTCAACAACGTATGCAACCCCTTTCTCTCCATCACATTCCCCAAAAATAAAATCCGCAGTTCTTTAGATTTACTTCTTTCGATAATTTCTGATTCTAAAATCGCTTTACCGAATCGGTCAGTGGGTGGGAAGCCAACTACATCTGGCTTACTACTTCCTATTAAACTATTCACTACTCTCTTCGTTGTTTGCGAATTAAAAATAAACCCATCTACACTTTGTAAATACTTCTTTTCGATAATTCTGTAAAAATCATTCTGCCATTTTGGACGTAACTCAGAACATCGTAGATGATGCACGAGGCTGATAATCGGGTATGGATGCTTTCCGCGATTTGCATTAATCAATGATGGATGATTCAGCTCATCTTGAATCAAAATGTCAAAACCTGAAGGTAACTTAAAAGTGAAATTATCTATTAAATGAGAAAAATAATTTCTCCACGGCAAAGAAATAATCTCAACTTCATCACCCTGACTTCTTAAATACTCAACCAACTTTCTATCATATAAATATCCGCCGCTCAAAGTATCAAGCGAACCGTAGATAATAAATCCGATTTTCATGATTTTTTATTGGACGCTGACGAGCGCGGATAAACGCGGAAAATAAAATCAGCGTTCTCGGCGTTTATCTGCGTCCAATTTGAAATGACGACCATGCTGAATCATTTTCCCAAAGCACAACTTTTACTTCCGAAATGTTTTTCGCTTTGATTCTTTCACTTAATGCAATACACAGAATCCGCGCAAAATGTTCAATTGATGGATTCAAACCTGCAAACTCAGGCTTTTCATTTAACATCTGCTCTTTGTAATAGCCTACGACTTCATCCAAATGTTTTTCAACATCTACAATGTCAACCAAATAGCCATGTTGGTCAAGTTCATTTCCAGCGAGTTGTAATTCAAGCACATAATGATGAGAGTTAGGAAAATTTTCAGGTCCCCAATCCCCTCCAATTAAGAAATGACGCGCAATAAAATCCCGACGAACGCCTAAGGTGTACATCAAAGTCTCCTAAATTTTTATTGCCTGCATCACAAGCGAATCATTTTTTCTTGTGATTGGCATGGCAAAATCAAAAGCATTAATGCGCGTGCAATAATCCAAATCGGTTTCAGGAAATTCAGGCTGATTTGGGTCAAGATGCTCAACTGCATCGTTAGATTCGTACACGCGCTTTATAAATGATTTGTTATCAGGTTTATAACCATTTAATAACTTCTCTAAAAATTCAGCACATGCTACATCTTCATCATTGCCCATGCCTCCTGTAATAACAAATGTAATTTCGTTTGGATTTAATTTCAAAACATAATTTATTGTTGCTTGTGCAACCACAAAACTTGTGGCTAACATTACATTTGCATTTTTGCAACGCACAGCACCTTGAGTCCCTGCGCCTGTTCTTTGGAGTAAGGTAACGTCTGTCAAATCATGTTCGAGAATTTGAGTAGGAGAATTCCCAAAATCAAAACCTTGCGGTGGAAGCCCGCGTACTTCGCCCATTGCTTTGGCATTTTCAGTTTTTGATTTTAAGTCTAAAGCCTCTTGCACTTCACTGACTAAATAAATTTCTTTTGCTCCACATGAAAAAGCATACGCGGCAGTGGAGAAGGCACGTAACACATCAATCACTAAAACAATACCTGTTGCGGTATGACAAGTTTCAAGAGTAGTGTAATTAAACTTCATAAAATTATTCGTTTTTATCTTTTGATCGCAGAATATTTTCAACAAGATTAAATGTATCTTTGTCTGAAAGGACAATCAAGGTATCACCTTCATGTAAGTTGATACCTCCGCTGGGCATGAGAAACTCATTTTCGCGTGCAATCAGAATAATAATGAATTCTTGCGGAAAATATAACTCAACAATTGTCTTTCCGTGTGCTGGAGAATTTTTAGGAATTGTAAGTTCTTTTAATTCACTCTTAAACCCACTAACCGGATTAAATTCTATAGGGTAAACAGGTTTCTTTGTTATCGGTATATCTACATTTAACCACTTTGCTACAAATGGGAGGGATGCGCCTTGTAACAAAGCGGAAGTTAGCACAACAAAGAAAACAATGTTGAAAATGACATCTGCTTGCGAAAGTCCAGCAAGAAGCGGATAGGTAGCAAGGATAATAGGAACGGCTCCACGAAGTCCGACCCATGCAAGAAACAATTTTTCTCTGAAATTAAAATTTGTTGGTAAAAGCGTAAGAAAAACGCTAATGGGTCGGGCAACAAAAATCAATATAAACGCAATCAGCAACCCATTGATGATAATAGGAGGAATCTCGGTTGGGAAAACAAGAAGACCCAATGTGAGGAACATGGTAATTTGCATTAACCATGCAATCCCATCATGGAAACGAATGACACTGCGGCGATGTAAAAAATCTTGATGTCCCGCCGCAATTCCTGCAACATACGTTGCTAAAAAACCATTTCCGAAGAGCATGTTGGTAATACCGTATGTAAGGAAAACAATTGAAAGTGTTAATACTGGATATAAGCCATCAAAACCTAATTGAATGCGATTGGCAAGAAACACAAGCAATTTACCAAAAAGTAAACCACATATTACGCCAACGACCATTTGCAAAATAAACGAACCGAATAAGTCTGTTATTGATCCACTAGGTTGGGTGAGTAACTGAATCATTCCAATCGTCAGAAACACTGCCATTGGGTCATTACTGCCAGATTCAAATTCAAGTAATGGACGTAACTTCCCTTTCAGCCCTAAACTTTTTGAACGCAAAATTGAGAACACCGCCGCCGCATCTGTGGATGAAACAATTGCACCTAGTAACAAACCTTGATAAAGCGTAAACCCCAGTAAATATTGTGCTGAGACTCCAACAACCAATGCAGTAATAAAAACACCAAGTGTAGAAAGTGCTACACCGTACTTAAGCACCGGACGTACATCTTTCCATTGTGTATCTAACCCACCTGCAAATAAAATTAAATTCAAAGCAACAATCCCGATAAATTGAGTCAAATTTGGGTCGTCAAAATAAATTAGTCCCAATCCATCCGAACCCACCAACATGCCTAATGTTAGAAACAAAATTAAGGCTGGGACGCCAGAACTATCCGATATTTTGCTTACTAAAACGCTAATCAACAACAACCCAGCCGCAAAAACAAGAATTAACTCAAAAGACATTTTTATTCCTTTGATAACAAACTTCAATAACTCTATTATTAAATTCCATGAGTAAATACAACCTGTATCGTCTCTTGCGGATTTTCATCCAACAATTGATAGGCTTTGCTGGCATCATCTAAAGAAAAACGATGTGTAATCCACTGTTCAGGCTTGATTCTTTCTAATGCCTCCCACGTGACCTGAAACCTGCGTGCTTTATTCCACCTTCCACTTAATTCAGGCATGATTGAGCTAACTTGTGACGAAATTAATTTAATCCGTGAACGATGAAACGAACCACCCAAATTAACT
>JAEURF010000210.1:308-3480 GCA_016789205.1 Anaerolineales bacterium | reverse complement strand
TAAATCACATGGATGGCGCGTAAGCCAGCACTGCTAATCATATCCACTTGGCTTAACTCAAGGATAAGATTCTTTTTGCCCGCATTGAATAATGAAGTTGCTTCTGTTACAAGTAAATTTTCAGTCTCTCCATCTAAATGACCTGCAACATGCAAAACGGGAACATCCCCGTCTGTTTTTGTGATTTTGAGTTTATCTGTCATTGCTCAATCTCCTTGAATAATAAGATTATACATTAACCTAAATTTATACTCATAAAAACTTTGCCACGAATTTCGCTAATTTACACGGATTTTTTGATGCAATTAACGAAAACCCGCATAGTTGTAGCTAAAGGCTAACAGCCAAAACTATTCACTAACAGTTACTTGAATCACTGCACTTTCTACAATTTGGTCTGCACGCACGACAATTAATTGCACAGCATACAAACCGCTTAATCCGCTTGTATCCCATTCTGCCAAAATATTTCCTTCAACTGGCGTTAAGCTATCACCGCCAAGTTGAATCCACTCTTGCGGATTTAATCCCTTACCAACTTGCACACGATACGAAATAAAATTTTCTCCAGAAGCTGTGCCGATGATTTGCACAACGCCGCTCACATCTGCAAACAAAGCAGGGAATGTGATATTGACATTAGGATTAATCGGCGGCGCTTGAATCGCATCATAGGATGTCGGCGGAATATCAATGCCCGCACTTTGTGCCCACTCGCGTGCTTCATCAGGATAAACCAAATAAATTCTATTATCAATTAATTCTGGTGGCGTAAATACTGTTGCCAACAAACCCGTTTCACGATTGATAGAAAACTCTCGATATAAATTATCTGCTTGAGTCGGTTCACTACCGTTCAAAAATATTTCGCTGACTAAGTTCGGGCATTCACGTGTTGGCAATAAACCAGAAGGGTCACAGACTGTAATAGTTGAAACACCCAATGGCGCAGACCAACCATCTGCTGGTTTGTTTTGCGAAGCAGTTTGCATCAAGGCATTCCATAACACAGCAGGAAATCTCGGTGTAATTAAATCACTTTCATTTCTTACAGCACTCCAAGTTGCAACAACATAATACGGTGTGTAACCAACCACCCAAGCATCTTTGCCATCAAACGTTTGCCCAACTTTTATTCCTGCAGGTCTATTCACATCAAATGCATTCGCGCGTTCCACATCATCACTCAACACATGCGTCATCACATACGCCATCGCGGGCGTAATCACGGTTTGTGTTTGCGGAATTGACCAATCCAACATCACAGATTTATCCACACCTTCCACACGCAACACGCTCACAGGCATAAATTCATCATTTACATTTTGACCAAAATACACACCTTGCGTGCCAAACACTCCATACGCCCCTGCAAGTTTCAACAACGAAACGTCTTCATTCAAATTAATGCCAAAAGAATTTGCAATATCAATTACATTTTCAATGCCCATTTGATTTTTCAAATTTGCAACGGGCACTTGATAATCATTCAACAAAGATGTTCTTAATCGCATCGCTCCATGAAATTCATTATCAAAGTTTTGGATTTTAATTTCATCACTAGGAATATCCCACGTCAGTGACGCTGGACTCAAGCCTCTAGTGAATCCTGTTAAGTAAACAAACGCATCTAGGCTTGACCCGGCTTGGTGACTGCTCGTCAGCGGAGTTTCTACGCCTTGATTTGTTTCTCCGACCAATGCCAACACCTGACCAGTATTCGGGTCAATAATAATTGCACTGGCTGATGAATCTATAAATGTAGTTGCAGGTGGAAGTGATGGTAATAATCTTGATGAATCACAATCAACATTTGATTCTTCTAAACCTGCTAAACGAGTTGCATACACTTCTGTTGTACATGATGCTTGTTTTTGTAATTCATAATCCAAGGTTGTGATTATTGTTATGCCGCCACGTTCCAAACGTTCACGCGGAATTTGCAACTCTAATTGGGATAAGACCAGGTTGACGAAAGCAGGAGCAACTATCGGCGTGGGACGAGGCGCGGATTGAATCACAGGAATCTCTGCTAATGCTAAGGCAGTCGACTCATTACTAGCGAGTCTCAATTCATTCATAATATAAAGAACTTCACGCCCGCGTTGCAAGGCGACACTTTCAGCATCCAACGGATTCAATGCAGGTGTTTCAATCACCGCCGCCAAAATCGCGGACTCAGCGAGTGTGAGTTGCTCGGCGGGTTTGCCAAAATAAAGTTGCGACGCGGCTTCGACGCCATAGGCATGATTGCCAAAATTTGCGGCGTTGAGATACCACTCGATGATTTGTGTGCGACCAAATTGAGATGTGATTTGCGCCGCGAGAATGCGTTCACGAATAGCACGTTTTGTTGTTGGCGATTCGTTGTACAACAAAAAATCATAAACAAGTTTTTGTGCAATCGTTGGATGAATCTCAGGATTATCAAAACCTTCAATTGAATAACCTGAATGACGATTAAATTGTGGGTCTGATACAGCGATAACAGCGTTGATTAAAGTTTGTGGAATGTGTTGCGGATTTGCTTCACTGACTGGAATATAACGGCGCGGAGAATTATCTGGCGAAAAAGTTGCCAGCAATTGCAAACCTGTGCGATCATAAATTCTTGTGGGCTGCAATAACAATCCATCGGGCGGATTAAACAAACGTGGCAAAATTTCTGTGGATGGTAAATCTTGTGTGATATCGGCATACGCAAACGCACCGAGAATAATCACCACACCAAGAATTAACGAAAGGATAATTCCGATGCTAAGAATCGCTCCACGTTCACGATTTGATTTTTTATTTTGTTGATTTAATCTGCGTTCACGTCTGGCGCGCAGGATGGGAAGGGTGGAAGGCATGGATTAAGTATACAGGTAGACAGGGAAACGGGTGAAGTGGAAAGAAGAAAGATTGGGAATGGAAAGTGGATAAGTAATCAGTGGAAAGTAGAAAGTGATAAAATATGATTTGGACATTTTCAAAGGAGTCCAAAATGGAAATTCGACATTATAAGTTTGATAGAATCACTCTTAACCCTGAAATGTGTTTTGGGAAACCTTGTATTCGCGGGATGCGAATGCCTGTTGCTTCTGTTCTTGGTTATTTAAGTTCAGGAATGAGCATTAAAGATATTCTCAAAGCTTGGCCCGAATTAGAAGCTGATGATATTTATCAGGCA
>JAEURF010000210.1:0-298 GCA_016789205.1 Anaerolineales bacterium | reverse complement strand
GCAATGGAAGAAAGAGTATTGCCCACATCTGGATTAGCAGGATGAATTTTTTACTAAACATGAATGTGCATCGTGATATGACCGCGCCATTAGAAAAGCGCGGTCATATTTGTCGTCATGTAGGTGATATTGATATGGCGCGTGCAAAAGATACTGAAATTGTTGCAGAAGCAAAAAAAACTGGAGAAGTGATTTTGACACATGATTTAGATTATGGTCACTTGTTGGCATTTTCAGGAGAAAAAGCACCTTCTGTTATTATTTTGCGATTACGCGATTTGCAAACTGATGAAATTAT
>JAEURF010000020.1:11159-12491 GCA_016789205.1 Anaerolineales bacterium | reverse complement strand
ATTCAATATCATTAGGGATTTCATGATTCAAATTCAATGGTTCAGCCACACGCATAGACTCAACTTGTGCATTGAATGCACGCCTTTGGTCTAATCTATCCAATTGCCAAATGCCAAGCCGAATGCAAACTGCAGTGCCAACAAAAACCAAAATGGTCGTCATCAACCATTTTTTAGAAAACAGATTACGAAGCAGATTCATTTTGCTTTTTCTTTTTTGAAACAATCAAACCGCTATAGACTGCAAAAATTGTGCCAAGCGGAAAGCCCGAGAAAAAATAACCGCGCAGGCGCGTGTACCAAGTGACAGGTTCTTGAATGGTCAGCCCTACATATTTTGTTGATTCAAATGAACATTCAACGATTAAATTTTCCTCAGTGCTTAATTTAAGCGACGCAGATGAATTGGCTGGAATATACAAAGGACCAAGCTGATGATTTTCATTATCGTTATTAATCACTTTCAACGTATCACCGACGACAAAGCGCATATCTCGCGATAAAATTTCAGGGTTTTTCCCATCACGCATTAATTGAGCCGTGCCCGCCGGAATGATTAATTCAATAACGGTTGGCTCACGATTTTCTTTTTTAAGAGAAAGATATGCCAATTCGGTCATCAACGCGCCAACAATGATGCCTAAGCCAAAAGCAAATAAAATGCGTGGTAAGTTATAGTTCATTTTGCTTGACTCAATAACAATTCAATATCTGCAACTACATCTTGATAGGGTGTGCCATACGCATAAGATAATCTTAAGTTGCCATCTAAATCAATGAGGTATAAACGAACGGTATGGTCAATTACTTTTCCTAAAGCGGTTTCGGTATCGGTCTCAGCACGGAAAATTCCATAACCTGTCCATATCGTTTGTAATTCTGCTTGTGAGCCACTTAATCCAATAAAAGATGAATTAAAACGGTTAACATATTCTTGCATTTTTTCAGATGTATCTTTTTCAGGGTCAACGGTCACAAATACTACTTGCACTTTTTCGGCATCATTATCCAAAGCGTCTAACACTTGTTTCATTTCTGCTAAAGTGGTTGGGCAAAAATCTGGGCAAGAGGTATAACCAAAAAACAATAAAGTCACTTTGCCTTTTTGTTCACTTAACTTAAATGTTGTACCGTCTGCTTTTTTCAAATCAATTTCAGGCGCAGGTGGAAACGGTTCCGCATAACTTGTGCCACGAAATGTAAGCGGTTTTGCGAAAAAAATTGAGAAGAGAACACCAAACGCAATCAATACCAAAATCCCTCCCCCAATCCAAATTAATTTTCTATCCATAAAGAACTCCGTCTTGTTGCCAAAACAAATCCGCCGCCTCA
>JAEURF010000020.1:0-10816 GCA_016789205.1 Anaerolineales bacterium | reverse complement strand
AAAATAAAGGTGATAACTGTGTTGCGCATAAAGCCTTTAACATCCCCATGGCTCATGAGCATTTCTCCGCGATTCATAAAGAAGGAAGAAACCAATAAAACAACAGTAACAAATAAGCCTAATGCTTGGCTCAATTCAGGGCGAGTTAAACCAAGTAAGTTAGCACGCATGACCATCAAGCCTGCAAATACAAAGCTATCTGAAAGCAAGAAAAGCCATAACCCAAAACGATTGGTAACTGTTTTGAAGGCATAAGAATCATGGTTTGTGTCGCTATCGGATTCGCCGAGTTTGTAAATGTGCATAAAGTAATACACGACCAACGCGGCTTTGATGATAGCAACAACAATCAACAAAGGCACCGCATCAAAAGAAACGGCGACGAAGTATTCCAAAACAGTTAGAACACCAAGATAAATAAAGATAATCACACCCTGCATGAGCGCGGCGGATTTAGTTTGTGAATGGGACATCTAGTTTGCTCCTCACCTTTTCAATTTAATGTTTGCCTTTGCCCTTAGGGGCTTCGACAAAACGAGTATAAGGCGAATCTTTCAAGCCGTAATCGTAGGGTTCACCAATCACTTCAATTGGTGTTGGATAGTTATGCAATGACATGGGTGAAGGAACTTGCCATTCTGGTGAACGTGAATTCCAAAGATTGCCTTCGGCTTTTTCTCCATTTTTGATGCTGTAGAAAAAATTGATGAAGAAAATCAAAACCGAGAAGAAGATTGCAAAACCGGCAATGGTAAGGATAAGGTGGGCAGTATCTATCCCAAGTGCAGGGTCATAATCAGCGATACGGCGGCGCATACCTAACAAACCGACGTACATCATGCCAAATGTCAATATAAAGAAGGAAGGTGTCATTAACCAGAAATGCACTTTGCCCCAAAATTCATTCATGCGGCGACCTGTGGCTTTAGGGAACCAATAATAAATTGCGGCAAAGAACGGGAAGACAAATCCGCCGAAAATTGTATCGTGGAAGTGACCGACGACGAAATATGTGTCATGTAGATGAAGGTCGGTGGAAACCGTAGCGTGTGGAGGTCCGGAAAGACCGCCCATCAAAAAGACAACAATCGCGCCTAAGACGAATAACATCGGTGTAGGTGTGGAAATCTTGCCTTTCCAAAGAGTCGCTACCCATGAAAAGAATTTAACGCCAGTAGGAACAGATACTAACAAGGTGCTGTACATAAATGGCACGCGTAAGTATTCATTCATGCTGGATGTAAACATGTGATGCGCCCAGACTACAAAGCCTACGAGTGCGATGCCAATAGATGACATGGCAATCCAGCGGTAACCATATAAAGGCTTGCGGACGAAAACTGGTAGTAATTCAGAAATCACACCCAAGCCCGGAAGGATAAATACATACACAGCGGGGTGTGAATAAAACCAGAATAAATGTTGGAAGAGTACTGGGTTACCACCTTTGGTTGGGTCAAAGAAGCCCATGCCCAAAAGCCGTTGGAACATGACCAATTGAAATGCCAAACCAATGAACTGAGTGGCGGTCATGGCAATGATGGAAGTGGCTAAACCTGCCCAAACGAAGATGGGCATTTTGAAGGCGGTCATGCCTTTGGCGCGCATACGAAGCACGGTGACAACTACATTCAATGCGCCTAAAATAGACGACCAACCCGCGATAAAGACGCCCATGAAAAACATTTGCATACCAACTGGGGCGCGGGCTGAAAGTGGAGGATACCCCGTCCAGCCAGTGTCGAAGCCGCCAAGAAAAAGGCTAGAGACCAAAGTAATTGCGGCAGGGACAGCAATCCAGTATGAAAAGGCGTTGAGGCGTGGGAAGGACATATCTGCCGCGCCGATGAGAAGTGGCACTGCATAGTTGATAATTCCAGAAATGCCGAGCAAAATGGAAATAATCATCACAATGCCATGCAACGACATGAGTGTGTTGTAAAGTTGTGGTCCGTTTTGACCGAACAATTTCAAATCAGTGGTCAGGAACTGCAGTTGAGATGCGGCAAGTTCGGTGCGGAAAATCATCGCAAACGTTCCACCAATGGCAATGAGAAGCAAGGCAATCATGGTGTATTGAATGCCGATGACTTTGTGGTCAAATGATACGTTGATGTATTTTTCCCAACCATGCCAATGTTCTTCATGGTTGTCATGTGTATCAATACCGCGTGCCCACTTAATCCAATCATCCATGACGCCACAACCAACTAAAAATGAAAGCGCGCCAAATAATGCGCCTAATACCCAAGCTGGTTCAGTAAAAAAGAATGTATCGGTAGTGGTTAAGCCCATTAATGCACGAATGCCAGTGACGAGTCCTGCGCCAATAAAAAAGCCGATGACTTGCCATAACAGCCCACGTGCAAGGGCACTAGAAAAGAATTTCTTCATATGTTGATTCCTCTTCCAAAACTATTTCAGAGTCTTAATGTATGCAATGATATTTGCAAGTTCTTCATCACTAAAAACAAAAGCAGGCATTACAGAAGGTGATGGGAAACCTGCAACAATTTTTGCATTTGGATTTAGGATAGATTCAATTAGATAGGCTTCATCTATTACGAGGGTGGAGCCATCATTCATCTCTTCTGTTTTGCCAAATATGTTAAACCAAGTAGGACCTGTGAGCGGTGTGCCATCTAAAGAGTGACAGCCAGTACAGCCGTTTCGGACTGTGAGCAACCTGCCCTGCCCTTCCGGGGTTTGTGCCGCTAGTTTGGCGAGTTCGGCTTGTTCTGCAATCCATGCATCGTAATCTGCTTGGGTGTTGACGATGACTGCATTTTCCATGTAGGCGTGAGAAGTGCCACATAATTCGGCACAGCGTACTTTATAGTTACCGACAAGTGTAGGCGTAACCCGATATTCAGTGATGCGACCCGGTACAACGTCTTGTTTGATGCGAAATTCAGGAACCCAGAAAGAGTGGATGACATCTATGGATGTCATTTTTAATACAACTTGTCTATCTGCTGGTAAATGTAATTCGTTGGTGATGATTCCATATTCAGGGTATTCAAAAGTCCATGTGAATTGCTGACCCTTGACATTGATAACTAAGGCTTGTGGGTCTACCCGGCGAACTTCACCAAGTGACCAACCGCCTAAATAAGCGAAGATGACGACGAGGAAAAGGGGGATAACCGTCCAAGCAATTTCGAGGCTTGTGTTGCCTTCCATGTGTTCGCCATCTTTCATTTCGCCTTTCTTTTGGCGAAATGCTACAAGGCTGTACATCATAGGAACAAAGATAACTGCAAATAAAAAGGAAATGACTATCATTTCCCATTGCCACAGTTGGTCAATCGATACCGACTGTGCGCTTGCCGCAATTGGATGTTGTTGCTTGGCAAGCCCAGCCACATCCAAACCGAGATAGGTGAGAATGGTCGTAATAATGACCAAAATTCCCACAATCACAAAATGTTGCATAGACTCTCTCCTGAAAAAATTCAAACGGGTGTAAACCCGAATTTTGATTGTATCAAACAAAAACAAATTCTCATCGAATTTGTCTCAATTTTCACAAGCCGATTATAACAAACTCCCACCCACTTGTCACTAGCGTTTGTGGGTGCTGTATAACTATTCTCAATCAGCCTTAAGAAAAGAACAAAATCTCTGTGATTGATAAATAATCACAGAGATTGAAATTTTGAGTTGATTAAGTTAATCCTAAATCTGCGAGCAGTTGGTTGCTATGTTCTGATGGGCGCACGTCTTCATAAGTCTTTTTGATATTACCTTGCTCATCAATTAGAAATGTGGTTCGTAAAACGCCTTCGTATTCTTTGCCTAAAAATTTTTTCGGTCCCCACGTGCCATACAAATCACAGACTTTATGGTCTTCATCTGCTAATAATGGAAATTGAAGTTGAAATTTCTTTTTGAATTTAACGTGTGACTCAACCGTATCTGGGCTAACGCCTAAAATCACTACACCTGCTTTTTCATAAGCAGAATAATCATCTCGAAAATTGCAGGCTTCTTTTGTACAGCCGGGGGTATCGTCTTTTGGATAAAAATATAAAATCACATTCTTGCCGCGAAAGTCTGAAAGTTTTCGCTTTGTGTTGGTATCATCTAATAATTCAAAATCGGGTGCAGGTACGCCAGAGGCAATAGGCATGGTCTCGGATTTCTCCTTTAAAGTCAGTGTGGCAATTATAACTGGAAAATGAGATAGCCTCGCTTTACTTTTTATTGACAAAACTCACACACTCCTGTATTCTCGCTTCATGCATGAATTCAACTTGATTCAAGAGCGCATCATTCAATCAACCCTCGACTTAAAACTGTTCGTGCAAGGACCTGCCGGCGCGGGCAAAACAACTGTCGGTGTGGAAAGGATGCGATATTTATTGTCGCAGGGAATCGCGGCGGACTCAATCCTCATGCTTACGCCGCAAAGAACGTTGCAGGAACCATATCTCGAATTGCTATATACGCCAGAAAGAATCGCAGGCGGAGAAGTAACATCCGCTACGATTGGTGGTTTAGCAAAACGCATGTGTGATTTGTTCTGGCCCCTCGCGGCTGAACAGGCTGGGTTTAGAAACCCAGATTTACCGCCAATTTTTCTCACGCTTGAAACAGCACAATATTACATGGCGCATTTGGTGCGACCGTTAATTGAAGATGGTGGATATTTTCAATCGCTGACGATTAATCGCAATCGTTTGTATTCACAAATATTGGATAATTTAAACAAAGCCGTGTTGGTGCGTTTTCCGCATACAGAAATTGGCGCACGTTTGGATGCGGCTTGGTTTGGTGAGCCCGGTCAAAGAAGGATTTATCAAGATGTGCAAGATTGTGCGATTCGATTTAGAAATTACTGTTTAGAACACAATTTGCTTGATTTCTCATTACAAATGGAAGTCTTCAACAATTATTTATGGACGAACGACCAAGTCCGAAATTATTTGACGAGTACATATCGGCATTTGATTTATGACAATGTAGAAGAAGATGCGCCGAGTGCGCATGATTTAATTTTAGAATGGCTGAATGAATTTGATTCGGCTTTATTGATTTATGACCAAAATGCAGGTTATCGTTCTTTCCTGAGCGGTGACCCAATTACGGGTTACACGTTAAGTGAAGTCTGTGATGAAGTGATTGACTTAAACGAAAGTTTTGTTTCTTCAGACGAAGTTATTCATTTATCAAATTCATTAGTTAATGCAATTACAGGCAATGAATTGGTTGAAAACAACGATGCCAACCCTGCAATGCAATTTATTCTCACGCATTTTCATCCAGAAATGTTGGATGAAATTACAAAGGAAGTTAAATCACTAATTGAAGATAAAGGCATTCCGCCTGCTGAAATTGTCATTCTCGCACCGTATCTTTCGGATGCGTTGCGCTTTTCAATTATCAATCGTTTGGATGCAGAAAATATTCCGTGGCGCACACATCGTCCATCGCGTTCATTAAGAGATGAAACCGCCAGCAAAACTTTATTAACTTTATCCGCATTGGCACATCCCCACTGGAATGTGCGCCCGACAAAATTTGACCTAGCGCAAGCCTTCATGTTTGCACTGAATACAGATTTAATCCGCGCGCAATTGTTGACAGAAATTGTTTATCGCCAGCGTGATTTTCGGCTTTCCACTTTTAATGAAATCAAGCCCGAAACACAAGAAAGAATCACCTATGCACTCGGCGAAAGATATACAACCTTGCGCAATTGGATTGAAGAATATCGTTCATCTTTCCCAACACCACTTGATTTCTTTTTACGAAAATTATTTGGCGAGGTGATTTCGCAAAATGGTTTTGGATTTCACGATAATCTCGATGCGGTTCGCGTCGCATCCAGCCTAATTGAATCAATCAAAAAATTTCGCAACGCAATGGAGCCATCCATTGTTGGCATGGATACACCTTCATTTGATTTGGGTCGTGAATATTTAGCGATGCTTGAAGATGGAGTCATCGCCGCCCAATATTTAGAAGCATGGCGCACCGAAGATAAAGATGCTGTTTTAGTCGCACCTGCTTATTCATTCTTGATGATGAATAAACCCGCCTCGATTCAGTTTTGGCTTGAGCCGGGTTCCTCAGGCTGGGTGCAACGCCTGTCACAACCGTTGACTCATCCCTACATATTGTCACGTCATTGGGAATCTGGCAGGCTGTGGACAGATGCGGACGAAGTTGAATCAGAGACTCAAAATTTAGCCAGATTAATTGGTGGCTTGCTCAGCCGATGTAGAGAAAAAGTTTATTTGACAATATCAGATTTAGGCGAATCAGGTATTGAACAGCGTGGCGCATTATTAAGAGCATTTCAAAAGGTGTTGCAAAATCAGGCGGAATGATGAATATTTTAATGAAACGCCCTTTATGGATATTAAGTTTCTTTCTTGTAATTCTTATAATGTATATTCGCTTTCAAGTTTTAATTTTATCGAATGGGGACTTAGCGCTCATCCAAACTTGGTATAACTTCCTCAAACAAAACGGTGTGATGGGTTTAGCAAACGGAGAATTTTCAAACTACCCACCTGCTTATTTATATTTACTATGGCTTTCTACATTATTTTTAGATTCAGTTCCTGCAATAAAACTTATCCCAACTTTGTTTGATGTTGTCTCTGCGATTGCAATTTACAAGATTGCGCGCATTAAATTTAATAATGACAAATCATTTTTATTTGCCATTATTTTTCTCTTATTACCCACAGTTACATTGAACAGCACGGGCTGGGGTCAAATTGATAGTGCGTATACATCTTTTCTTTTGGTTTGTTTTTATTTTTTATTAAAAGAAAAACCTTTGAATGCCATGCTGGCATTCGGCGTTGCATTTTCATTCAAAGCGCAATCTATTTTTTTGCTTCCATTTTTAGGAATCATGTTTCTAAGAAAGCAAATCAGTTGGTATTATTTTTTTATTATTCCAGTTGTTTATATCGTTTTAGCATTACCAACTCTATTTCTTGGCAGAAGTTTGGAAAGCATTCTCTTTTTATACGCAGGGCAAGTTGACCAATTTGAAAATTTATCACGATATGCACCAAATTTATATTTTGTCATTCCAAACGAGTTTTATCATCCCATCTTTGAAATTGGATTAGGGATATTCTTTATTTCAATGTTAATCTGGGCTTGGATTAACTGGAAAGCGGGAGACAAAGTCACCCAAAAGCAAATTGCATTTACAGCATTAGCGAGCGCGTCATTAATTCCATTTCTGCTCCCGAAAATGCACGACCGGTATTTTTACCCGGCCGATGTGTTTTCTTATGCAATTGCGGTTTTATTCCCTGAAATTTGGTTTGTGCCAATCATGTTTCAAGTCAGTTCCACGATTGCGTATTCCGTATTTTTATTTGGCGCGCAACCGATTGTGGTATTGATAGGCTCCTTAATTAATACTGCGTTGGTTATTGTAATTATCCGCAAGCAGTTACAGTCATTAAAAGAAAAAGGTTAATATGAAATTCAAAATTATATTTTTATTTCTGGCTTTGTTGATGTTTGCCTGTAGCACAGCCACCCCAACTGTGACAGAGACTTCAATTCCTCAACCGAGTAACATCGGCGATTTGGGAACTGCATCTATTAAAGGAAAGGTTATAGATGCAGAAACAGGTGTCCCGATTGCTGAGGCGGTGGTGATTTGTCAACATGATTCCAATTCATTTAATCTAGAGGAAACATGTAATCGCAGGACAACGACAAATCAAGATGGTGAATTCATTTTTGAAAATATTTTATTTAACAATGAAGATTTAATTGGCATTCGCATTGAAGCGCAAGGCTATCAAGCCATTAACATGTTACAAGGATTTCCCTCACAAGCAGGCATGGACTTGGGTGAAATTAAATTATCAAAAGCCAGCGCTGAAACACAACCTGAAATTATCGGCACAAGCCCAATGATTGCAAATTGCCCGATGTTTCCAGCTAACAATTTTTGGAACACGCCCATTGACTCGCTTCCAACTCACCCGCAATCTGATTCATGGACTGCGAGTATTGGCTTATCTGAAAGTTTTCACATGGACTTTGGTTCTGGTGAATGGGACGGTGGACCAATTGGCATTCCTTATAATGTAGTAGCCATTACTCAAGTTGGTTTTTTTGTACCTGAATTTTATTATCCTGATGAATCAGATATTGGTGCTTATCCAATTCCAGCAAACCCTTTAATTGAACATGGCAGTGACCATCACATCTTAATTGTAGATACAGATACTTGTTATCTCTATGAAATTTATGATGCCAGTTTTGACGGCACAGAATGGTATGGTGGTTCTGGCGCAATGTGGGATTTGAATGCAAATTATTTACGTCCTGATACATGGACATCTGCTGATGCGGCAGGTTTACCTATTTTGCCGGGACTCGTTCGTTATGATGAAATCCTCGCAGGTGAAATTAAACATGCGTTGCGATTCACCGCTGAAGAAACTGCTGGATACGTTTGGCCCGCCAGACATCAAACCTCTGACCCACAAGACGGCATTCCGCCAATGGGTGCACGCTTCCGCTTGAAAGCGGATTATGATATTTCAGGTTTTCCGCCTGAAATGCAAGTGATTTTACAAGCCTTCAAAACATATGGAATAGTTTTAGCAGACAATGGTTCAAATTGGTATGTGAGCGGCGTGCCTGATGAACGCTGGGATAATGATATGCTTCATTTGTTAGATGTGTTAACAGGAAATGATTTTGAGGCTGTGGATACATCCGTGATGATGGTGGATGTGGATTCTGCGGAAACAAAATAGGCTTAGTATTTTTAATTAATGTTGTCGAAATTCACAAAATAAAAGCCAAACCATAAAAGGTTTGGCTTTTATCCATTTTTAAGTGGTTTCCTGTTACTTGCGCTAGCGCAAAGACAGGCAAATGAATTAGTCGTAGGCTTAGAGCAAACTATCGGAATTTTATCAAAATTCCGATGGTAAAACTCATAAAATGTAAGGAGCATTCAATGAATATTCTTAAAAGACTTTTGGCTATAATACTTGTACTTACGCTTATAACCGCCTGTATTCCAAGTAGCGAAATTACCGTTGCGGAAGAATTTGTTCTCACAACTGACTTGCGTGGCGGGCAATTTGTTTTTGTGGGGGTAAATGGAGATATCAATGGTGTTGTTAATCCTTCTCTACGCGCTAAGCCCGGTGAACGCATTACTGTTATGCTTGTTAACAGCGGTTGGGGAACACACAATATCGTTTTCCCAGACCTAAATATTGAATCAACCACTATTAAAAAGCAAGGAGAAACCACCTCTCTTACTTTCACAGTTCCTAATGAGGATACTTCACTTGAATATTACGATACGAATTTTAAGCGGCTAGGTATGCGGGGAATTTTAGTAGTCGGCAAAGGAGCAATAGCAGGAACAGTAGAATACACGCTTGATGGCAGATTCGTAAATGGCAAGATGGTTTATATCGGTGTAGGTGGCGATATTAATGGTCAAGTAAACCCTGATTTGACCGCCAACCCAGGCGATTTAGTAAAAATCCATCTAACAAGCAGTGAAGGTGTTCTTCATAACCTTTATGTTGATGAGTTCAATGCTAAGTCTGAAGATGTTTCTACAGCAGAAGGCATAACTATAGAATTTATCGCTGGAGAAGAAGGCACATTTATGTATTACTGTGCCGTCCCCGGTCATAGACAATTAGGCATGGAAGGAAAATTAATTGTCGGTTCTGGTGTTTCCTCGCAACAATCATCAACTGGGTCAAGCCAATTTACTTCACAACAAATAGCCCCAGTTGAAGCCGCAGGTCCAGCTGACCCGAATGCAGTGGACATCGTCCGAGACCCAACTGACATTCCCGCTCCAATTGGAGACCGCGCGCCTGAACATGTTGTCATCAATTTAGAAGCTGTTGAATTAGTAGGCAAATTAGCAGATGGCACAACTTACAAGTATTGGACGTTCAACGGAAAGGTGCCTGGTCCATTCTTACGAATCCGTGTAGGTGATACAGTAGAACTTCATCTTAAGAACTTACCCGACAGCATGATGGCACACTCTATTGACTTGCACGCAGTTACAGGTCCAGGTGGCGGCGCGGTCTCAACTCAAACTACACCGGGTGGTGAGACTACATTCACATTCAAAGCACTTAATCCTGGTGTGTTTGTATATCATTGTGCTACGCCAATGGTTGCACATCACATGGCAAATGGCATGTACGGATTAATCCTCGTTGAACCTGAAGGTGGCTTACCACCAGTAGACCGGGAATTTTATGTAATGCAAGGTGAGTTATACACCTCTCAACCTTTTGGAACTGAAGGCGCACTCACAGAAAATATTGATAAACTGCTCGACGAAAATCCTGAATACTTTGTTTTCAATGGTGCATCTTTAGCACTTGCCGGTGAAGACCACATGCTCCATGCAAACGTTGGTGAAACAGTTCGTATCTACTTCGGTGTTGGTGGACCAAACTTCATTTCATCCTTCCATGTGATTGGTGAAATATTTGACAGGGTTTACGACCAAGCATCACTTACATCCAATCCATTGACCGATGTACAAACAACCATCGTCCCTCCTGGTGGCGCAACCATGGTTGAGTTCAAAGTTGAAGTGCCAGGCAACTACATCTTAGTTGACCATGCTCTCTCAAGACTCGAACACGGCTTAGCAGGTTATCTCTCCGTTTCAGGTGAACCAAATCTCGAAATTTATGATGGCGAAACCATGCCAGGCAGTGGACATTAATAAAAAATAATTGTATGAAATAAAAACAGCCATGAATTTTTCATGGCTGTTTTTATGTTGGGAGGCTATAATTTGAATATCAATGAATCAATTCAC
>JAEURF010000209.1 GCA_016789205.1 Anaerolineales bacterium | reverse complement strand
CCTGCGTGTAGCCAGTTCAACGAATTCGGAGTTTACTTTGGTTGGAAAAGATATAACTTATAAATTGATTGAATCAAATTTACAAGGTCAAAGAATGACGGTGGACGACGGACAGTGGACGGTCGAACTTCAAATTCCTTTGCTTGGTAAACATCAAATCGAAAATGCGGCCACGGCTTATACTACTTTGAAAAAAAGTGGAATTAAAATTTCTGATGAACAGATTCAAAATGGATTTGCAAACGTCAAGTGGCGTGCTAGATTTGAAATCGCCCGCCTCAATCCTACGGTGATATTTGATTCTGCACATAATCAGGATTCTTTCATTCGGCTGGATGAGACCTTGCAAGAATATTTTCCAAATCAAAAAGTGTATTTAATTTTTGGCGCATCAGAAGATAAAAATATTTTGGATATGTTCGCGGCTTTGAAATCAAGATTAAATAAAATCATCGTCACCAAAGCAGACCATCCGCGCGCGTTGGAGGTGGAGAAAATTGTCGAGTTGGCAGACCAACTTGAAATCAAGTCAGAGGCGGTTTTTCCTGTCAAAGAAGCGTTGAAGCGTGCGTTAGAATTATCATCAAAAGATGGTAGCATTGTATTATCCGCTGGTTCGATGTTTGTGACCGCGGAAGTGATGAGAGAATGGAAGTTTTTGAATGAGTCAACCGAATTGGACTGAAGAAGATAATTTTGATTTAACGCTTTCGCAAAGAACGGAAGAGTTATATCGTATTCCAAACCTTGAACCGAAAGCCGATGGTTTGATTGAAGCGGCTGTGTTGCCATTGCGTGATATGGTGATTTTTCCGCGCATGGTTTCGCCAATTTTTGTGGGGCGTGAATCATCATTGCTGGCATTGCATGAAGCCCAAGTCAATGAACATACTGTGATTGGTTTAACACAACGTGACCCTGAAACAAATGACCCCGGCGCAGAAGATTTTTTGCCCATCGGTGTAGAGATGGCGGTGGGGCGTTTGTTGAATATGCCGGATGGTTCGCGTTCTGCTTTAGTGCAAGGACGCAGGCGTGTAGAAATTGTTGAGTTTATTCGACTCAAACCATATATCAAAGTTCGTGCGCGTGTGATTAATGAATCTCCAGTGGCAGATAGGCAAACGCAAGCCTTGATGCGCTCGGTATTAAATTCATTTGAGCGTTGTATTCAATTAGACCGTTCCATTCCGGAAGAATCGCATTTGTTTGCTTTGAATATTTCTGAGCCCGGTTGGCTGGCGGATATGATTGCGACCTCATTGGCTTTGACATATGAAGCCAAACTTCGTTTGTTATTAATCCTTGACCCGAAAGCGCGTTTGAGTCAATTGAATACTTTGTTGGCGCAAGAAGTAGATGTGCTTGAATTGGAAGATGAAATTCATACACGTGTGCAAGATGAAGTAGATAAAAATCAACGTGAGTTTTATTTGCGTGAGCAGATGAAACAAATTCAAACTGAATTAGGCGAAGGTGATATTTTCACTCGTGATGCAGTGGATTTAAAGAAAAAAGTCGAAGCCGCGAATTTACCGGAAGAAGCCAAAAAAGTTGCTTTGAAAGAAGTGGAAAGACTCAATCAAATGCCACCGATGGCTCCTGAAGTTGGAATCATCCGCACATATATTGATTGGATTTTAGATTTGCCATGGAGCAATTCCACGCCTGATAATTTGGATGTTAAGAATGCCGCAAAGATTTTAGAACGTGACCATTTCGGTTTGAAGAAAGCCAAAGAAAGAATTTTGGAATATATTGCGGTTCGTTCGTTGAAACCGAAAAAAGAACGCCAGCCGATTTTATGTTTTGTGGGTCCGCCGGGGGTTGGAAAAACATCTTTAGGTCGTTCAATTGCAGATGCACTTGGAAGAAAATTTGTCAGAGTATCTCTTGGCGGTGTGCGTGATGAAGCCGAGATTCGTGGACACAGAAGAACATATATCGGCGCATTGCCCGGCAGAATTATTCAAACAATGAAACGTGCGGGCACATCCAATCCATTATTTATGTTGGATGAGATTGATAAACTATATTCCGATTTTCGTGGTGACCCAGCTTCTGCAATGCTTGAAGTGTTAGACCCTGAACAAAACAATGCATTCAGTGACCATTATTTAGAATTGCCATTTGATTTATCTAAAGTGATGTTTGTGACAACTGCCAATTCATTATCAACAATTCCTGCGCCATTGTTAGACCGCATGGAAGTGATTGAATTCCCCGGATACATTGAAGAAGAAAAAATGGAGATTGCGAATCGCTATCTCATTCCACGTCAGATAGAAGAAAATGGAATTGAAGAATTAAAATTAACGTTTGAACCTGCGGCATTGCAAAGAATTATCCGCGAGTATACATACGAAGCGGGCGTGCGTGGACTGGAAAGAGAAATTAACCGCGTTTGTCGCAAGGTTGCCCGTCTGAAAGCCGAAGCGAAAAAATATCCAGCAGTGATTGTTGCCGATGGCATTGATAAGTTATTGGGTCCGCAACAAGTCTTTCAAGCCGAAGCCGAAAGAAATGATGAAGTGGGTGTTGCGACAAGTTTGGCATGGACAGAAACTGGCGGCGAAATTATGCCGGTGGAAGTTGCTATTTTTGAAGGCAAAGGCGGTTTGCAGATGACCGGGCAAATGGGTGAGGTGATGCAAGAATCTGCACAAGCGGCAATGACTTACATCAAGTCTCGTGCGGCTCAATTAAAAATTGATATGGAAATCTTTGAGCGTTTTGATATTCACATTCACATGCCGGAAGGCGGCATTCCAAAAGATGGTCCATCGGCTGGGATTACGATGGCAACTGCCATTACATCTGCGTTGACCGGCAGACCTGTTTCAAAAAATGTTGGGATGACCGGTGAAATCACTTTACGCGGACGTGTGCTTCCAATTGGTGGCGTGCGTGAAAAAGTGTTAGCCGCGCATCGTGCTGGACTGAAAGTTGTTTTATTGCCCGAAAAGAATCTTAAGGATTTAGTGGATTTACCAAAGACCGCAAAATCAGAATTAAAAATTATCCCGGTCAAACACATGGATGATGTGTTGGATATTGCACTTGGCAAACATGCTGTGCTTGAACCGCCGAAGGTCAAGAAACAGAATAAGGAAGAATCACAAGACGAAGAATAATGTGTCACCCTGAGCGAAGCGAAGGGTCTCTGACATAATCAAAAATGCAAAACACAATTACCCGCATGTACTTCTCTGCCGTTTCTCTTGAAAATAAAGTTGTTTTTATTAATTATGTGCCCCAACCAGGCAAGATTCGCAGATAGTAAAATTCGCCAATTTGATAATACCCAAAGATATTAACCAGATGCCACCATTCAGAATCTGGATTAATTTCTTCACCTGGAAAAGATGCAAAATCATTGGGGATAACAGATGGAATAATCGAAAATTTAACCCCTGCAACACCTAAGTAAACACTTTCAGAAGGTTTTTCAAGCATATTTATACTATCAATTGAAAAATTTCGAATGCGAGTTTTAGTATTATCGCTATTTGTTTTATAGTGTTCTAGCCACTGT
>JAEURF010000208.1 GCA_016789205.1 Anaerolineales bacterium | reverse complement strand
CCATCAACCACCAACCACTACCTGCCTTCCCTAGCCCAACTAACCTCCCTTCATCCTTCGACTATCCTATAATCATCCTATAGTCATCCTATAGTCATCCTATAATCATCCTATATCCTCACCCCATCAAACCTCCTGCCTCTCCCATTCCCCATTCCCTAACCCCATTCCCCCTTCCAAGTAGAGTAAAATACCCCAGTTCTAATTATTATTTTATCGAGGTCACCTATGAAAAAGAAAGTCATCCACACCGAAAAGGCTCCCAAAGCCATCGGACCCTACTCCCAAGCCATCCGCACCGATTCAATGGTTTATACCGCCGGTCAAATTGGCTTAGACCCTACCAGCATGGAAATTGTCTCAGGTGGGGTAGAAGCACAAACCCGCCAAGCACTCACCAACCTAAAAAACGTTCTAGAAGCCGCAGGCTCTAGCCTTGAACATGTTGTCAAAACATTAGTCTTTTTACAAGACATGGCAGATTTCCCCAAAATGAACGCCATTTACACAGAGTACTTCCCCGAAAACCCGCCAGCCCGCAGTACAGTCCAAGTTGCCGCACTTCCCAAAGGCGGATTGGTCGAAATTGAAGCCGTCGCCCTAATTGCATAATAGACCGTCTATCGTCCACCGTCCACGGTCTCATCCCTCGTCGCTGATTGTGTAGCGGCGAGGAATTGTGTAAAGAGAAAATGTCAGATACGCCATTTGTTTCCATCATCGTCCCTTGTTATAACGAAGAAGCCACCATTCAACATTTATTGAACGGTATCCTCGCGCAAACCTATCCGCGTCACAAAATGGAAGTCGTCATTTCAGATGGCATCTCAACAGATAAAACAGTTCAAGCCATTGAGTCATTTCAAAAAGAACATCCCGATTTACAAATCCGCGTAGTCATAAATCAAGCCAGGACAATTCCCTCAGGTTTGAATCAAGCCATCACTGAGTCAAGAGGCGAGATCATTATCCGCTTAGATGCACACTCCATGCCGATTCCTGAATACGTACACAGATGCGTATCCGCGCTTCAATCCAATAAGGGGACAAATGTTGGTGGCGTCTGGGAAATTCACTCAGGTTCAACCACTTGGATTGCAGAATCGATTTCACTTGCGGCGGCGCATCCGCTCGGCGTAGGTGATGCCATGTATCGTTTGAATGCCAAAGCAGGCGCAGTAGATACAGTTCCGTTTGGCTCGTTTTACAAAACATTGATTCAAAACATTGGCGGCTTCGATGAAACCTTACTAGCCAACGAAGATTATGAATTCAATACCCGCGTCCGCGAATCAGGCGGCACAGTTTACTTAGACCCTTCAATTCGCTCTGTTTATTTTTCACGCAGTACATTAAAACAATTAGCCATTCAATATTTTCGTTACGGCTTTTGGAAGTTAAAAATGCTCAAGCGTTATCCGCACACATTGCGTTGGCGGCAAGCATTGCCGCCCCTTTTTGTGTTAAGCCTGCTCGCGTGGGTTGTGTTATCCTTATGGTTGCAGGTTGCATTTTATATTTTGGTATTGCAATTATTTCTTTATTTTTTTGTTTTGGGGCTCGCTGGCGTAAGACTGGCATTTAGTAAAAAGAAAGGCTATCTTATTTTTGGAGTTCCGCTTGCCATTGCTACCATGCACATTGCATGGGGCACCGGCTTTTTGTTCAGCGGCATTTCAAGTTTGTTTATAAAAAATGGCTGATATATACAGACCTTCATTGCGTTTACGCCCCGGCGAGCAACGCTCTATTTTATTGCTCGGCGATTTTATTGCATCAGTGGGTGCAATGGTCGGCGCAATTTATTTTTGGTATCAATATTCACTCTACATCTTAATTCAAAACGGCATTTCACAAGGCAGAGCAGAACGCCTCATTCAAATTGATGTGCCGTTTTGGTTTTATTTGCTTCCGCTAGTTTGGCTGTTGTTGATGATTGAGTCATACGATGTGCATACTGCGGCAGATTGGCGTAAAACGTTGCGTGGCATTGCCGTTGCCCCAATTGTAGGTTTATTAGGATATTCACTGCTTTTTACATTTAACACAGAACCGAATTCTCTGCCGCGTATTGCCGTCGGTGCATTTTTAGTACTCGCCTCTCTCTTGACCTTAGCCTGGCGCGCCGCCTACATCCGAATCTACACCTCATCAGGGTTAATGCGCCGTGTCTTCATTGTCGGCGCCGGTAAGGCTGGGCGTTCTTTAGTAGATGTTTACCGCAAAATTTCACCACCCCCTTTTCAATTAGTCGGCTTCATTGATGATGACCCCGCCAAGAAAGCCTTGTCATATCAAGGCTATACTGTCATTGGTAATAGCGAACATTTATTAGACCTTGTTGAAGATTTTCGCATTTCAGATGTGGTCATTGCTATCAATGGTGAAATCAAAGGGGAGACCTTTCAAACTATCTTAGATACACAAGAACGTGGCGTAGAAGTTGTGCGGATGCCGATTATGTACGAAGAGTTGACGCAACGCGTGCCGATTGAACACCTCGAATCAGATTGGGTCATTCGTTCCTTTGTTGACCAAGTCCGCGTCAGCGCGATGTATGAATTTCTCAAACGTGTGATGGATATTTTGGGTGGTTTTATCGGAACCTTGATTTTTCTTGTAATTTTCCCATTTGTATCTATTGCGATTCTCATTGAAACTGGGTTTCCAATTTTATACTCTCAACCACGCTTGGGGAAAGGTGCCGCTATCTTCCGAATTTATAAATTCCGTACCATGCGGCAAAACGCAGAAGCAGACGGCAAACCTATGCTTGCCGCTGAAAACGACCCGCGCGTCACTCGTGTTGGAAATTTCCTCCGCAAAACCCGCCTTGATGAAATGCCACAATTTTGGAATGTCTTACATGGTGAAATGAGTCTTGTCGGTCCGCGCGCAGAAAGACCTGAGCTAGTAGCAGAATATCAAAAGCAAATTCCATTTTATCGTGCCAGGCTTTTAGTAAAGCCCGGTCTCACAGGTTGGGCGCAAATCAATTATGGATACTTTGCAACGGTTAAAGAAATGATTGTCAAACTTGAATATGATTTGTATTACATCAAACATCGCACCTTAAACATGGATATTAATATCGTTTTACGAACGATAGGAACAGTATTACGAAGGACAGGTAGATAAATGAAATATTTAATCACAGGCGGAGCAGGCTTTATCGGCTCACATATTGCGGATACACTTTTACAAAATGGAAAACAAGTCCGCATCTTCGATAACTTCTCTTCGGGGAAAAGAGAAAATTTACAAGGCTTGGATGTTGAAATCATTGAAGGGGATTTGCGAAATGACGATGATATAAATAAAGCAATCAAAGGCGTTGATATTATTTTCCATGAAGCCGCATTTGTTTCTGTACCAGAGTCGATGGAAAAACCGCAGGAATGTTTAGATGTCAATGTAACGGGAACGTCGAAGTTGTTTGAATCCGCTAAAAAGTCAGGGGTGAAGCGCGTGGTAGTTGCATCCAGTGCCGCAGTGTATGGAGATTCCGAAGCATATCCATTATCAGAAGAGACACCATTGAAG
>JAEURF010000207.1 GCA_016789205.1 Anaerolineales bacterium | reverse complement strand
ACAAATTATTGTTTATGGATTAATCGTCACGGCATTGATTGTTCCATTAACTTTATTAAATAATTTTGTTTACCCCGATTCACAGCCTTATTTTTGGGACCTCTCATCATTTGATGGTGAAGGTCACAATTCATTCCCGCCGACTTTACAACGCGCACATTTTTTAGGTCGTGTCATCGCATTGCATAGCATTGTCGCGCCACAACCGCTGATTCTTAGTGAAGAAATTCCATTTCTAAAAGTTTGGATGTTTCGCGCTTCTATCAAAAAAGACCCGATGCGCATTGCTCAATATGAAACATTGCTTGGCAATTCACTTGCCTATATTTGGCTTGGGTTTATTTTGCTCGGCGGATTTCTATTCTTAAAAAATATTCGCAAACAAGATAATCGCTTCTTTCTTACCTTCATCATGATTGTGCTATTCAACTTTTTCTTGCACATGCAATATGGAAAAGACGCCTTCCTCTACACCGTCAACTGGACGTATGCAGTGATTCTTTTCCTCGCTCTCGCGTGGCGTGAACTTGCGGACAAACGTTGGTTTCAAACATCTTTATTTATCTTTATTTCCTTTTTGTTATTTAATAATTCCCAATTGATATTGACCATGCTGAGTACTTCAGCTTTGCACATCAAATGACCTTTGTATTAAATAAACGTCTCCTGCTTGCTTGGTTTCTTAGCCTTCCAATAAGTTATGTGCTTATCGGTTTTCTAGATTATTTTTATCAATCTTTATATGAAATTCTATTTCTTGCAATTTTGCTCCACGCACTTACAAGTTTATTTGTTTATTACTTAATCGGCAGAATCAAAAACTATTTGAAATTAAAACCAACAGAATCATGGATAACAACTTTTTTGTTTCTTGCGCTGATTATTTTTTTGCTTTATCTCACGAAAACGGCAAATCGCTTTTCTCTATTATTTGACCCTGCTTTTTACCAAATTCAATCTAATTCTCTAATTTGGTTTGCGCTTGGAATAATCATTGCATTCCCTTGTTCCGTTTGGTTACTATCATTTGCTCATTCAAAAGAGTTTCACAAGACTCGCTTCTTTACATTTATTGATAAAAACCTGAGCGGAATTTTGCTCTCACTTGCTTTCTTTGCGATTTACTTTTTACTGTCAAATATTTTCAACCAACCACTCTTTAATTTTGACGATATTTTCTTTGACACTGACGCCAAACTCTACCGTGCTCGTTTTGGCACAGAAAACTATGAAGATGTTTATTGGCGCACGGTTCACCCATTTATTTTGATAGTTGTTCGTCCGTGGGCAAACATCATTTCTCTTTTTCTCAAAGGCAATTTGCTATACGCTTCGTTTGTGTTAATTGCACTCACTGGCGCATTGGCAGTATTTTTGGTTTGGTATTTTGTAAAAGAAACGACAGGAAATTCTTTATATGCCTTGCTAATCGCTTCTTTATTTGGGGCATCCACTTCACAACTTGTTTTCGGTTCTATTATTGAAAGTTATGGGTTTCTCGGAACGGTTGCTTTAATTTTTATTGTTCTATTGTTAAAAAATGCCCCGCCCTGGACTTTGGTCATCACAGGCTTAGCCGCGTTTGGAATCACTATCTCTAACATTGCACAGACTGTGATTGCGCACTTTATGGTCAAGCGCGATTTTTGGCAATTGGTCAAATATGGGTTAATTGTCGGTTCATTAATTATCCCGCTAAACCTGCTAAATAATTTTATTTATCCTGATGCACATCCATATCTATGGGATGTTTCTACACTTCAATATGAAGAGAAAAATGTCTTTTCGCCAACACCGCAACGTGCGTATTATCTTGCACGGGTGATGGTGTTAAATAGCGTTGTCGCGCCATATCCTATTTTATATAAAGAGGATATCCCATTTATTAAAATTTGGATGTTTCTGGCAACCACAAAAGGCGTTTTGCGTGTTGCTGAATATAAAGATGTTTTAAGTTCATTTGTTGTTTATGCTTGGGCAGGGCTGATGTTGTTAGGAGGCACACTTTTTCTAAAAAACATTAAGAAACAGGATAATCGTTTTCTTTTTGCTTTTATCTTAATTACATTATTCTCATTTGCCTTACACCTGCGTTACGGAAGAGATGTATTTCTCTATTCTTCAAACTGGATGTATGCACTTATTTTATTTCTCGCCCTTGCATGGAAAGAACTTGCGAATAAACTTTGGTTTCAAATTACATTGTTGGCTTTTGTTGTTATGCTATTAATCAATAATTCAAAATTAATTGAGATTATGATGACCGTTTCAGTCTTGCACATAAAATAAAAGCGGATGTTTGAACATCCGCTTTTATTATTAATCATTTACTTTTTCTTTAATTCATCACGCAAAAATAGACTCATGATGATACTGACAATACTAATCACCAAACTACCTAATACGGCTGTCCAAAAACCATCAACGCTGATGCCGATGCCAAGTGCTTGACCAATTCTACTGGTGAGCAAAAGCATAGCAGTGTTGATGAATATCGTGAAGAAACCAAGCGTGAGAATAATCAGCGGGCAAGTTAAAAACTTTAAGATAGGTCTTACCAACGCATTTAGCAAGCCTGAAATTAAAGCCAGCCACAACACGCCAGTCCAATCACCGCGAAACTCAATGCCCGGCACAATTAACACGGCTACATATAAAGCGATTGCATTAATTACCCAACGAATAATAAATCTTGTCATTTGAACTCCTTAGTTTACAACGTCCCACAGGTTGATTTGAAATATTTATACATTCATCCCAACCTGCTGGACGGTTTATTTAATTACGAAAAATATCTTATAAAGTTGCGTGCATCCAAATCAACGTGCGAACTTGTTTGAAACCTGCGGCTTGAATGGCTGAATCAAAATCACTGACGGGAAATTCAAGCAAAAGTTTTGGATAGTAGTGTAACATCTCGCGCCTTGCGTGGATTAATAACGCCGTCAACGCTTCAGGGTCTGACCTTTCACCTGTTCCTGCAAATAGACTTTCTCCTCGCCCATGCGGAATCCATGATAATGTGGCTTGTAGTTGATTATGTTTAATCGCCGCCCATTGACGGATATTCATATCTACAAATAATAAATACAACCAATTCCAGAGACCCGGTCGAAGGGAGTTAAAGTTCCAATTTTGGTGCCATGCTAAAACGTCCGGATAGAGGCGCATTAACCACAGACGTTGAGTCTGCCAAAAGTTTGGATGTCGTTTTGTGATTTGAATCTCTGGTTTATTAATTTCATAATGACCGGGATTCGTTTGCCAGGTGGTGCGGCGAGAACGTTCGTTGAATCCAAGTTTGGTGTAAAGCAGAATTGCTTCGGGGTTATCGGCGCGGACGTGAAGCCAAACGTCGCGCACTTTTTTTTCGCGGATGTGTTGGAGTGCGCGTTGGGTGAGTGTGCGGGCAATGCCTTTGCGGCGATGATTAGGATGTACGGCTACATTGGCGATAAGGTATAACTTTTGTCCACGATGACGAAACGGCACAACACTGATGTTGCCAACGATTTGATTATTTTCTTCCCAGATATAACCCGT
>JAEURF010000206.1 GCA_016789205.1 Anaerolineales bacterium | reverse complement strand
ATAAAAATCTGTGTAATCACCGATGTTAACTGGAAGATACAATTTCACATCTTTGATTAAATGCATCGCCTCTTTTTTGACTTTTGAATTGTTATTGTTCAACAAATCAGTCAATCGCCCACGAATTTCTTTCCAAACATTTTTCCCCGCAGACATAAATTTATTTAACGAAGGTTCATTAAATAAATTATATTGTTTTCCAAATAAATTTTCTTCATCCAATATTGATAAATCAATAACAAACTCTCCAAGCCGTGTACATACTCGCGGACTTGGATTTTCTTTCGTCGAAAAAATTCCATACGGTAAGTTTTGAATTGGAAAATCGGAATTGGGGGATATTTCAATGAAAGTCATTTTTCCTCATTATAGGTCAAGTCATTAAAGGGGTGCGTCGCGCTTTCATTAAGGGAAGATGCTCCAAACATAGATACATCTATATGTGAATGACATCTTAACGATGTAGCGCGACGCACTCTATTTATTCAGGATTATGTCCCCATACACTAATTACGCCGCCCCAATCTCGTACATATAATCGGGTTCCATCTGGAGAAACTAGCAACGAGGTAATGATAGCATGTTGCGGTATTTCCTGAAGTAGTGTTCCATCTACAACAGACCAAACTTGTAAGGTGCTTCGTCCCTCGGCAAGATTCCACTTTGTAGAGAAAAGCAGACTTCCGTCAGAGGAAAAAGCCATGTCATAAACATTAGTTATATCTCCTCTGAATACCTTGGGGTCTTCCTCATCAAATAACGAAATTACCCGAATATCTCCTGATTCGCTATATCCTAAGAGACTCCCATCTAGTGAATTCACAGGCTGAAATCCATTGGAATTAAAATAAGCCAAGTAGTTGCCATCTGGCGAGAACACTGGATTCTTCCCAGTAACAGAGGTAACTTCAGATAGGTCTTCCATATTAAGAATTTTTATTTTGCCATCCCATCCATAAGTAGCTAGATGAGAGCCATCTACATTGAAAAACAATCCATAATATGCACCATAAAAGCCAAACTGTTGAACGTCTTTATTATGTAGTTTAATTGTGGCAGTTAATTCCTTGCTGTCCATGTTCCATAAATATAAATTTCCATCTGCTGTACCAGCCACCAAAACCTCTCCATTAGGAGATACTGTAGCAAAATCTATGTAATCTGGAAAATCATAGGCTTGCTTAATGGTAGATTTTACAAAAAATGTTGAATCCAAAATCGTGATAGTGAAATCACCCTGTTGCTCTTTATTTGCAAATGGAGGGTTCCTTATAGGGCGAACCCAATCCACTCCAGTCAGAGTGCCGTCTGATAAAAATACAGAACTGCTCCATGGGAACTCTTGAGTGCCTGTCTTCATCATTTTTTGACTTATATCAAATGCTCCGTTTGAGAGTATCAGTGAGTTTCCATCTGTGGTTATATTCTGAATATTTCCCAATACCTCAAACCCAAGGGCTTTGATTTCCTCGCTCTTAAGAATATTCAGAAACTCAGAGTTTTTGAATGTTGTCTTGCTTAATGTGTTCAGCGATGTAGTAGTAATCGCATGAGATACCAAATCAATTAAATGATAGTAATCTAAAGATTCAAATTTCACCATTAATGTCTTTTCATCCAGAAACATCATATAAGCTAGGTGGTCATTAAACTTTACCTCCAACTCCAATTCAAAGGTTTCTTTCTTATCAAAGTCATATAAGGTGATTGTCCTAAATCCGAAAGTGGCAATAGTATTTGTATAAGGTGATAATGCTTGATTAGGTGGTCTGCTTCCAAGTTGAGATAAACGATTTATCAAAGTCAGTGTTTGAGAATCCCAAACAGTTAGTCCTGAGCCTTCTTCAGAAACATACAGCCATTTTCCATCTAATGAGTAATAGATGGGTCCCGCATTATTGCTACGGAACTGGGACTTAATCAGACTACCGTCGTTCATATTCCAAACACTTATTTCTTTTAAGTTTTCAATCGTGGCAAAACTTAGGTTATCTGGAGCGATATTTAGGCTGGTAATCGCTTCATTATGGATTTGAAAGTAATTCTGAACTTCCCAAGTTTTCGTATCCCAAAATGTAATAACACCGCTCGAATCACCTGCAGCGAAAAGAGAACTATCCGTCGAATAATTTAAAGATGTAATGCTCAATTCTGTAGAAAGAGGAACAGAAAATAATTCCTGCCAAGATTCAACATCATAAATGTACAAACCACGCTTTGTGACCGCCGCAAATTGCAGACCATCTGGCGAAAACATACTGAGTTGGATTATTTGCCCTGTGTATGAGAGTACGCTGAAGTCAATGCGTCCTTTATTAAAGACTTCCAATTCTGCAAAAGTACCACGCTGAATAGCCTCCTCAATAGTGACTGGAACAGACGTTGGGGTTAATGTTGGAGATATAGTGGCAGTTAATGTTGGGGGTAATGTCGCACTTGACGTTTGAGTTGATTCTCCATTGGGTGTAGGTAGCGTGGAACTAGTGCATCCGCTAATAGCAATAATACCAATGCCGAAAATAAATAAACTTATCTTGAACAGTTTTTTCATCGTTCCTCCTATATAGGCTATTCTTTATCTTATCCCATTATAATCTCTTCACTAGGAGCATTTTATGTCAGTCACCATCCAAGATATTCATCAAGCTTCGCAACGGATTAAACCTTACATTCATCGCACACCTGTGTTGACCAACGAAAGTTTAAATCAAAAAGTTGGTGTGAATGTATTTATGAAATGCGAGAACTTCCAAAAAGTTGGCGCTTTCAAATTTCGTGGCGCATCAAATGCTGTCTGGTCATTGACCGATGAAGAAGCAAAACTTGGTGTGTGTACACATTCATCAGGCAATCATGCCCAAGCCTTAGCACTCGCCGCAAAAATGCGTGGAATCCCTGCTTATATCGTCATGCCAAATAATGCTCCACAAGTGAAGAAAGATGCAGTTGCTGGATACGGAGGTCAAATCACATTTTGTGAGCCAACACTCGAAGCTAGAGAATCTAATTTAGAAAGAATCAAAAATGAAACTGGTGCAAATGTTGTTCATCCCTACAATGATGAAAGGGTCATTGCTGGTCAAGGCACAGCGACTTTAGAATTATTAGAAGAAATCCCAGATTTAGATGTAATCATTGCTCCCGTCGGTGGTGGCGGATTAATCAGTGGCACATCTATTGCCGCCATAGAAACGAAAAAAAGAATCAGAGTGATTGCTGCTGAGCCAGAAATGGCAGATGATGCTTTTCGTTCTATGCAAGCAGAAAAGATTATTCCATCGGAAAATCCAAAGACAATTGCGGATGGATTATTAACCTCACTCGGAACTTTGACATTTCCAATTATTCAAGAGAGAGTTGAACAAGTTGTCACAGTAAGCGAAGAATCAATGATTGAGTCAATGAAATTCATTTGGGAACGTGCGAAAATTATTATCGAGCCATCTTCAGCGACAGTGATTGCAATTTTATGGGAAAAGAAAATTGATTTATCAGGTTTGAAAGTTGGGGTGATATTAAGTGGCGGGAATGTAGATTTGGGGAAGTTGTATTGGTGAAAACAAAAACGTCCCGCAGGTTTCGTTGAAGAACA
>JAEURF010000205.1 GCA_016789205.1 Anaerolineales bacterium | reverse complement strand
GCTTTATATCTTTTTGACAAATGGGAAGACAAAAAACAATTCTGGCTAATCATCTTAATTTCAATTCTTGTCTTTTATACCCAACTCATTCGCACAATTGGCATTGCATTATTCATTGCATTTATTGTTTATTTTTTATTCACCCGCCGCTTTCGAGAAATTGTAATTTCAATTATTGTTTTCTTCATCGGCACATTCATTCAAAGATTCATTACAGGCTCATTAATTTCGACAGGTTATCAATCACAAGTTTTCAACAGTTCATTTACAGAAAAAATTGGGCAAATGTGGTCAAACACATTAGGATATTTCAACGAAGTCTTAGCAGGCTCTTTAATCCCAATCTTCGGCTCAAGATTAACTTCATTTTTATCAAATTACAATTTGCAATTTCTGCCGATGATTCTAAATATCATCATTTTGTTGGTCATTATTTTAGGTTTCTTTCTTTCTATCAAAAGAATTTCTGTCATAGATTTGTATTTCATCATTTACACATTTGGTATCCTCGCATTTTGGAATCCGGATGTGGGCAGTGTCAAAGCAAGATTCTTAATTCCGATTCTGCCTTTTCTTTATTTTTATTTTTTACAAGGATTAAATTTCTTTATACAAAAAATTTCACGCAACAATTTACATTTCTCTACACGCATTGCATTAGCAACGACAATCATTTTATCGATTCCACTTCTGGCACGAAACATTCAAGATATACAAAATCCAATCATGAATCAAATCGCTGATTTATCTATTGGAGCAAGTTGGGTTGCGGAAAATGCTCCAGCCGATTCAATTGTCATGGTCAATGAACCTGTGCCTACGTATCCGCATGTGCAAAGAAAAACAATCGGCTTTCCAAAAGGCGGGCAAGATTTGATTAAATATTTAGATAATCAAGGCATTGATTACATCATTATCTCTCCCGAATTACAATCGCCTCGCTCACTTGACCTCGACCTGTTTATTGCAAATGAAATTTTACCTACGCTTCAATCTTTTCCTGATAAATTTATAAGCGTGTACGAAAATGCTGAATACAATGTCATTGTGTATCAATACAAAAATGGAAATTGAAACCACAAAGGGGTCATATAAATATTCAAAATCTATGACATCCCTTCGGGGTTTTGAAAAATTTAACATTACAATCTATAATCGTTTCACTCCTTTGGAGTTATTGATTTATGAATTGCGTTAAAATAAACAAAAACTAAAAGGCAAACCAGACGTTATGACATCCAGCAAGCCAAAGACAAAAAAAATAATCATTAAGAAACTTCCAAAATTTGAACTGGATGTATATTCAAATCTCTCATTAAGTGATTTGGTGGTATTTGCTTTATCCTATTTGGAAGAACGAGAAATCGAAGCGACCACTGAAGAAATCATTTCAATTTGTTTTCGGCTGTTCCCACATAGTTTTGGATTAAAAAATTATCCACGTTGGCCCGATTCGGCGTTGGTGATTCGGCGCTTGACGGATGCCCGTGAAAAGAAATATATCAAAGGTAGTGCCGCAGAAGGCTTTGCTTTAACTTTCAAAGGCAAACAAGTTGTCAAGCGAATCTCTAAGGCTTTGGGAATTGTTGAGAAGAAAAAGAAAGCCAAATCTACATCCAAGCCGAAACCTGCGGCATTGGTCTTAACTAAAAAGACTTTGCGAAAGCGGGTCAGAAAACCAGCACGCAAAGTTAAAGTATCTCGCAGAAGAAAGATTGTTAGAAAACCGATTAAGCCAACTGTCAAAAAAGCAGTTATTAAAAAATCTTTACCAAAGATTAAACCAAAGCAAGTGATTAAGAAAAAGGCTGTGGTTAAAAAGAAACCTCAACCAAAACAATTGACCTTGGCCTTGCCGCCTGTGCAGGTTAAGAAAAAAGTTGAAATCAAAAAGAAACAGGTACAAGTTAAGAAAGAAGCGAAAGCATCTACGAAGAAAAATGTTCAAACGATTGCTCCGGTCGTCGCGCCAATTTCTGTATCAAAAGAAGAAAAAATCAAAGCAGGCAAAGTGATTAAATTGGTTGAAAGGTCAGACGCGTATCGTTTGTATTCAAAGAATGGCAATCACACAAAGATTAGTGAATTTGATTTTAGAAACATGTTATTTGCGACGATGGAATCATCGTCTGATACGTTAGTAAGAAATGTCGGTTTATTCAAACGGTATGCAAACATTCACAACCGAAATGACTTAATTAAGTTTTTCGATTTTTGTGAAGAACATTTTGCATCGTTATTAAAGAAGAAGAGATAAAAATGGTAAGTAGAAAGTTGCAATATGCAGACCGTGTCGCAATTCAACAAGCGGACCAAGCGATTCGCAAAGATGTGATGCGTGCATTGGTTGAGATTATTACAAACGCGAATGATAGTTATTCGCGCCTTGAAGATTCGGGAGTTTCTTCAAACGGGGAAATGGTGATTGATGTTTTGCGCAGACATAAAAATTCTATTATTCGTGTGCGCGATTTTGCTGAAGGTATGACCGACTCACGCATGGATAAAGTGGTTGGCACGTATGGTGAAGCCACCAGTGGAATTAAAGAAGATAAACATGTGCGCGGTATGTGGGGACGCGGATTAAAAGATTCTATTTTTGGTTTGGGGTATGGCTATGTGCGGTCGTTCAAAGGTGCAAATTTTTATTCATGTTCGTTGTTGTTGAAAAAAGGAATCCCCACTTTTGATTTAGATGACCCGATTCGTGCGACGGTTGATTTGCGCGAGCAATATGGCATTCCACAAGGCAATGGCACGATTATAGAAATCATCGTCTCACGCACAGACGTGAAGATGCCGCAGTTTAATAATTTGCGCAATTATCTGCAACGCCATTTTGAATTGCGCCCAATTATGAGTAACCCAAAACGTAAAATCGTTTTGCGTGAACTTGCCGTAGATGGAAAAGTTAAGCAAGAACATGTGTTAAGTTATAAAGCGCCAAAAGGCGAAGAAGTTTTAAATGAAAAAGTTAAAATCCCTGGCTTCCCTGCTTCAGCGAAATTGAAAGTTTTCAGGTCTGCGATTCAATTATCAACAAGAAGTGAAGAGGGCGATTATGCTGATGGTGGTTTGCTGGTTGTGAGCCGTGCAACGGTGATTTCATTGACAATGTTGAAATTCGAAAATGACCCGTATGCTGGTTATTTCTACGGCACAATGCAATGTGATTATCTGCATGATTTATTGAAAAATGATGAACCTGTTCTCACTGCCACACGTGATGGCATCAATTGGACTCATCCATTTGCGAAAGCGTTGAAACTTGCAGTGGAAAGTAAACTTGAACCTTTAATTCAAGCTGAGCGTGAACATGCTGTACATGATGAGCAAACCAAACTAGATAAAAAATTGCGCCAAAAAATTAACCGTGCTTTGCATGAATTAAATACAATCGCAGTGACCGAATTGCGCGAGTCGCGCGAAGGGGAAGCACGCAAACAAATTGAATTACCAGAGACTGGTATAGGGTTTTTCCCAGAACGCTTGTATGTGCAAACAGGTCAAGTGGCGACATTGATTTTGCGTATCGTATTGAATGAAAATCAAAAATCAAATTCAACTGCCACAATTATCTCTAGCAATGTTGAAGTAGCAGTGTTAACGCCCCAAG
>JAEURF010000204.1:273-3628 GCA_016789205.1 Anaerolineales bacterium | reverse complement strand
TACTTGCCACTTCACCAAATTGATGTCCACCCATACCATCTGCAACGATGTATAAACCAAACGGAATATTTTCTGGAGTACCAGAAATGGTTGAAGTCATCGCCATGACGCTGTCTTCATTATGGTCGCGCTGTTTACCAACCGACTGACCGACACCAGCAACCAATTGTTTGATTTCATATTTAGGCAATTGGCTTGCAATAATGGAGCTAATCTGCTGGTCACTAAGCGGAGCCGTAGTGGCATTATCCATTACCTTTGGTTTTGGAGGGGGTTCTTTTGAACCAAATAATTTTCTAAAAAAATCAGCCACAAAAACTCCTTTTAGGCAAACAGCGCATAAACGTGATGGTCTGTTGAGCCAAAATAAACAATATCATCAAACACCACAGGTGACCCGGTGACAGGACCTTTGGTTTCAAATTTCCAGCGCAGGCGACCTGTGCGATATTCAAGGCAGTACATATTATTATCGACAGAACCGCAATAGACAGAGTCCTTAAAAATAGCAGGCGAACTACTAACTTGATTATCTGTCTTAAACCGCCAAACTTCTTTGGCTGTACGAGTATCTACACAATAGATGAAGCCATCTGATGCGCCGATGAAAATATAATCATCTGCTAAAGCTGGAGAGGAGATAGAACCTTTGCCGAGGCGGAATTTCCAAATTGCCCAGCCACTTTTTGAGTCTAACGCATATAACGTGCCATCTAATGAAGCAAAGTAAACGGCTTGCCCTTTAATAATAGGTGATGATGTGATTCCGCGTTTGGCTGAGAAGCGCCATTTCAATGTGCCACGAAAATCTAAGGCATAGAATGAACCGGATTCTGTGCCGAAATATATCATTTCATTGAAAATCAAAGGTGTGGAATGAATTGGCGAATCAGTTGAGAACTTCCAAGCGACGCGCCCACTGGTAGCATTCACGGCATGAAGGTCTTGGTCTTCTGAGCCAAAGAAGACATGCCCATCAGCTATTCTTGGGGATGAATAAATTTTGCCTTCGGTGTAATACGTCCACACGACTTTGCCAGTGCGGGCGCTGATGGCGTGCAAACGTTGGTCTTCAGAGCATAAGAAAATATTGCCTTCATGTGCGGCGGGACGTGAGACAATGCCCCCATCCGATGGATATTTCCATTGGAATTTACCATCAGCGGCATTGAGTGCATATAAGTTATTATCGTAACAGCCAATATAAATAGAGCCTTGATGTAATACAGGCGTGCCACGAATTTCATCTTCACATTTAAAAGACCAAAGCGGTTTGATGCCACCCGTTGATACTGGCAAAGCAGAAGTGATTTTTGAAAGCGCACCTGTTTTGCGTGCGACATTCATCAAGGCTTCTTTCATGGCAAGGGCATTCGGGAAGCGGTCACTGGGATTGTATTGCAAAGCAGTATTAATCACCGCTTCAAACTCAACCGAGACATTTTGATTGATACGCCGGATTGGGCGTTCTGCAAAGGAGAACGGCGGCTCAAGACGAGGGTCGCGTCTGGTAATGGCATGATGAAGCGCGGCACCCAAAGAATAAATGTCGGCAAGAGGCGTGGCTTCCCCACGATACTGCTCAGGTGGGGAATATCCTTCTGTACCAATCATTGTGCCTTTTTGACCGGTTTGAAATGTTTTCGCGATTCCAAAATCTACCAAGACGACATCGCCATTATGATTAATCATTACGTTCGACGGTTTCATATCGCGGAAGATAATCGCATCTGGTTTTTGCGCGTGGAGATAGGAGAGCACATCACAAAGTTGAATTGCCCAACTGATGACTTGGTCTTCGGGCAGAAAACCGTTTGAATCATTAATCACGGTTTCAAGGTCTTTGCCAAGAATAAATTCTAAAACGAGATATGAACGGTCATCGTGTGAGAAGTAATCATAAATACGTGGAATGGATGGATGATTTAATGTCGCCAGCAAATTGGCTTCGCGCTCAAAATTTTGTACAATGGTTTGGCGCACCAACGGGTCTGGTGCCATGTTAATCATTTCTTTAACAGCCACCAATTTGACCACATTCGGAAAGTGTAAGTCTCGCGCGCGATAGACAGAGCCCATGCCGCCGACGCCAATTACATCTTGAATGTTATAACGATTGACAAGCGTTGCCCCAGAGGTTAACTGCTGACGAGGTCTCTGGTCGCCAGAGCCCTTGCCTTCATCTCCAAATGGGTTGGTAATATGTTTGGTTTCCATCCGTGTTAATTCCGAATTAATGAATTATAGTGTGCATAGGGGGGAATTGCAAATGCTAAAGAGTGCAAAAATGTAGCAAAATGGACTTGCAGGGAAAGGCTTTCTACGGCACAATTTGACTTGTGAATATTTTGGCGGTCAGCGACCAAATTGTTGAGCGAATTTATACCTTAGTGCCGGCGGGTCATTTTAAGGATGTAGACTTAATTTTAGGTTGTGGCGACTTACCCTATTCGTATCTTGAATATATCGTCACCATGTTGGGCAAGCCGATGTGTTATGTACCGGGCAATCACGACCCAGCCTTTAATATTAAAGACACACGCTCAAAAGCCGAAGGTGGCTTCAATCTTGACTTGAAAATTGTGCAATGCAATCACAAATTAATTGGCGGTTTTGGCGGTTCAGTTTGGTATAGACCTGATGGCGTCAATCAATATACACAAGGCGGTGCATTCCTGCGAGCCTTTCGATTATTGCCCAAATTATTGATTAATCGCATTCGCTATAAACGTGCGCTAGACATCCTCATCAGCCATTCACCTCCCTTTGGTATACATGATGACTCAGACCAAGCGCATCAAGGTTTGAAAGCATTAAACTGGTTGATTCAAATTGCGAAGCCGCGTTATCATTTTCACGGTCATACACATTTTTATAAAAATAACATTGCCGACTCTATCAGCATGAGCGGTAAAACAAAAATCATCAACGTCTATCCATATAAAATAGTGGATGTTGAGTAAATCACAAAAAATGACCCGAATGGATAATATTTTTAGGATGGCATGAAAGCCTATCTGATTTAGAATAAAATAAGTTAATAAAACCTTATCAAACTGCAAACTTCATTTTTAATGATTTGTGAGAAAATGCAACCTATTTAATGAAAGAAGAGTAAAGTGAGTTAGAAATGTCAAACGAAATTATTAATGAGCGCGTCAAGGCAGATTACAGCCGCGTGCGTTTTAAATCCTTCATCAACCAAGCCTTTTCTTTAATTTCAGGCAAGAAAAACAACTTGCTTTCTTATGATGAAGTTAAAGAAAAACTACACATTGGCGGGCCCATCTATCGCGGTGTAAAAACTGTCAAAGTGGAGCAGATTATCGGCAGTCTGAATCGCTATCACGAATTT
>JAEURF010000204.1:0-263 GCA_016789205.1 Anaerolineales bacterium | reverse complement strand
AGACGTGCATCTACCTCCTATCGTTTTATACAAAGTTGGTGAAATCTATTTTGTCGTTGATGGGCATCATCGTGTTTCAGTCGCGCGTGAGCAAGGTCAAGAATATATCGAAGCCGAAGTGCGTGAATGTGCCACGCGCATCAACATCACAGCCAATATCCAACCAGAAGATTTAGAAATTCTTGGTTCAAAAATTAATTTTCTAGAACGCACTTCAATAGATACAATTCGCCCCAACATCAATATTTATTTAACCATTCCTG
>JAEURF010000203.1 GCA_016789205.1 Anaerolineales bacterium | reverse complement strand
GGAGAAGGTCAATCGCGGAAAAAGTAAGATTTCCTATTGACGCAAGCAACATAGCATGTTAAAATAACATGCTTTTGTAAGGAATAGAACGGCAAATCAAACCCCGTTCGAAAGCAATACATTGGCAACTACAAATGAGGCCATCAGGGTATGACGTTGATGGTCTCATTTCTTGCGAATTAAAAAGAAAAAATTTGAAGAATTTGTAATCGGAGGCAACAGTGCCGACAGTAAACCAGATGGTCCGCCGGGGCCGCAAAAATAAAAATGCAAAATCCACAGCACCTGCGTTGCAGTTCACATTGAACAGCTACAAACAACGCAGATTCCGCCAAGATAAAGGCGCACCACAAAAACGTGGTGTTTGTACCGTTGTACGTACCATGACTCCCAAAAAGCCGAATTCTGCTTTGCGGAAGATTGCGCGTGTACGTTTAAGCAATGGTATTGAAGTAACCGCCTACATTCCGGGTGAAGGTCACCAATTGCAAGAGCATTCGGTTGTGCTTGTGCGCGGTGGTCGTGTAAAAGATTTGCCGGGCGTGCGTTATCACATTGTGCGCGGCTCGTTGGATACAACCGGCGTTGCTAATCGTAAGCAAGGTCGCTCGAAGTATGGCGCAAAGCGTCCGAAGTAGTATCAGTTAATGGAGTAGTGAAAGATGCGTAGATCAAAACCAGAGAGACGGGAATTGCTTCCCGACATCCGTTTTAATAGCCTCAATGTGCAAACCATGATTCAGCATGTGCTGAAGAGCGGCAAGAAAAGTGTCGCTACCGGTTTGGTCTATGATGCTATGGATTTCATTAAAGAAAGAACCGAAAAGAACCCAATGGAAGTTTTTGACGGTGCGCTTAAGAATGTAGGTCCTGCTATGGAAGTTCGCCCGCGTCGTGTGGGTGGTGCAACCTATCAAGTACCAATGGAAGTATCCGCAGACCGGCGCTTGACATTGGCAATTCGTTGGATTCTTTCCTCAACTCGCGAACGTGCTGGAAAATCATTTGCCGATAAACTCGCATCTGAATTGATTGATGCGTTTAATGAAACTGGTGCTTCCATTCGCAAGCGTGATGAAACACACAAAATGGCAGAAGCCAACCGCGCTTTTTCACATTATCGTATTTAGTTTTGAGATTTAATTTTAAAGGAAATAGGTAACTCTTAGAATGGCACGTGTTCATCCACTGGAGAAGTATCGAAATATAGGCATTATTGCCCACATTGACGCCGGGAAAACTACCACTACCGAGCGTATTATGTTCTATACCGGTTTGACTCATCGCATCGGTTCTGTTGACGATGGTACAACAGTCACTGACTGGATGGTTCAAGAACGCGAACGCGGTATTACGATTGTATCTGCGGCAGTATCAGCAGAGTGGAAAGGCTACCAAGTCAACATCATTGATACGCCCGGTCACATTGACTTTACCGCTGAAGTACAACGTTCCCTCCGCGTGTTAGATGGTGGCGTGGTTGTCTTTGATGCTGTTCAAGGTGTAGAACCCCAATCTGAAACTGTCTGGCGTCAGGCTGACCGTTATGGTGTGCCGCGTATTTGTTTTGTCAACAAGATGGATAGAGTCGGCGCTTCATTCGAACGCACAGTTGATTCTATTATCCAACGACTTGGTGCCAAGCCTATACCCATGCAACTACCAATCGGCTTTGAATCAACATTCAAAGGTGCAGTTGATTTACTAACTATGAAAGCCGTTGTCTGGGAAGATGACCTCGGCAAAGAACCAAAGATTACAGAAATCCCTGCAGATTTAAAAGAACAAGCAGAAGAAGCTCGTGCAAGAATGGTAGAAAAAATTGCTGAATTAGACGATGAACTTACCGTCAAATTCCTTGAAGCGCAAGAAATCAGTATTGATGAATTGAAAGCCGCGTTACGTAAAGGGGTGATTGCAAACAAAGCCACCGCTGTATTTTGTGGTTCTTCATTAAAGAATAAAGGCGTGCAAGTCTTATTAGATGCAGTGATAGATTATCTCCCTTCCCCGGCAGATATTCCTTCAGTTAAAGTATCTGAACCTGGCAACCCTGAAAATGAATTTGAATTGCCAACCCAAGATGATGCTCCATTGAGCGCACTTGTTTTCAAAATTGTTACTGACCCATATGTAGGTCGTTTGGCTTACATTCGAGTTTATTCGGGGGTCTTAAGTCAAGGTCAAACTGTTCAAAACAGTACAAAAGGCAAAAAAGAACGTATCGGTCGTTTGCTTCGTATGCATGCTGACCGCCGTGAAGATATAACCGAAATTCGCTCTGGTGATATTGGTGCTGTACTTGGTTTCAAAGAAAGTTTCACTGGTGATACTTTATGCGATACAAAAGCACTTACACTTGAAAGTATTTCATTCCCTGAACCTGTTATCTCTATTGCGATTGAACCAAAAAGTTCTGCTGACCAAGAAAAGATGGGCGAAGCCCTTCGCAAATTGGCAGAAGAAGACCCAACCTTCCGCGTTCGTTCAGATGAAAGCACCGCTCAAACTGTTATTGCTGGTATGGGTGAGTTACATCTTGACATTATTGTTGACCGCCTTTTGCGTGAATTCAAGGTTCAAGCCAATATTGGTACACCGCGTGTTGCTTATCGCGAATCCATTACTAAGCCAGTTAAAGAAGTTAATTATAAATATGCAAAACAATCTGGTGGTAAAGGTCAATATGGGCATGTTGTATTTTCACTTGAACCAGGTGAACGCGGTAGCGGAATAGTGTTTGAAAACAAAATCGTCGGTGGTGCAATTCCCAAAGAATACATCAATCCAATTGAAAAGGGTTTCAAAGAAGCCGCTGAAAATGGTGTACTTGCTGGTTATCCAGTCGTAGACTTGAAAATCACTTTGTTTGATGGTTCTTATCATGAAGTTGACTCAAGCGAAATGGCATTCAAATTAGCCGCTTCGATTGGTTTTAAAGAAGGTGTTCACAAAGGAAATCCCATCTTACTTGAGCCGATGATGAAGGTAGAAGTCATTGTCCCAGAAGAATATCTTGGTGATGTGATGGGGCAACTTAATAGCCGACGCGGTTTGATTCAAGGTATGGATGCTCGTACAGGAAATGCACAGGCAATCCGCGCTATGGTGCCTTTAGCAGAAATGTTTGGGTACGCAACCCAGCTTCGTTCCGCAACCCAAGGGCGTGGCGTATTCAGCATGGAATTTGATCACTACGCGCCAGTTGCGCAGTCAGTGGCAGAAGAAATTTTGAAAGCATAATTGTTTTTTCTATTACTCAAGGAGTTACAAAATGGCAAAAGGAAAATTTGACAGAAGCAAGCCGCACTTGAACGTGGGAACGATGGGACACATCGACCACGGCAAAACTACGTTGACCGCGGCAATTACAAAGGTAGCCGGTTTATCCGGTCAGGCAGATTTCAAAGCCTACGACCAGATTGACAACGCCCCGGAAGAAAAAGCCCGTGGCATCACGATTAACATCGCCCACGTGGAATACCAAACCGACAAACGCCACTACGCCCACGTGGACATGCCCGGACATCGTGACTACATCAAGAACATGATTACCGGAGCCGCCCAAGTGGATGGCGCAATCTTAGTCGTCGCCGCCCCAGATGGTCCGATGCCCCAAACTCGTGAACACGTCCTCTTGGCTCGCCAAGTAGAAGTACCGAGCATCGTCGTCTTCTT
>JAEURF010000202.1 GCA_016789205.1 Anaerolineales bacterium | reverse complement strand
AAAGACATGCCCGCCAACATCCACATGCCTTTCATGCCAGCCATCGGTCCAAGCAATGGCTGACAGTCAGGAGTATATGCACCCGGATGACGAACCAAAGTAATAATGCCCGCTTGCTCTAAAAATGGCAAACGCCGAATCGCACCTTCAAGCAACATTTCAAATTGGTCAAAATCACCGGGGAAACTCTTGCTACCATGTTCCCACGGCGCGCCATCAATCCAACGCGGCAACGGATTTGGTTCATAACCACCAATCACAAGTCCGCCCGCTTCCTGACGCATGTAAACTAAATTATCAGGGTCACGCAAACAGGGTGTGTTCGGAGCAAACTCATGTCCGGGCACAGCGCGCAATGCAATATGTTGATGGTCAACTGGAGTTGTTGGGATTTGTAAGCCTGCCATTGCAGCGATTCGTGGTGCCCACATTCCTGCCGCATTGACGATAATCTCGCATCGAATCTCGCCTTTATCTGTTTGCACAGCCTCAACATGTCCTTTGGCTGACAATTTGATTCCAGTGACTCGTGTGTTGGTATAAACTTCCACACCTAATTCTTTCGCAAACTTAACCATTGATGTTGTAACCGTATATGGGTCTAACTGCCCATCACGTGGTAGATAAATGCCGCCATACAAATCTTTTTTAGAAAGTTGTGGCATGATTTTCAAAGATTCTTCTGGTGTGATAATTTCACAATCCAAGCCTAATGCTTTCGCANGGCTAACACTTCTTTCCATTTCAATCAATTGTTCTTTACTAGATGCAACTCTCAAACTACCCACATGATTAAATAAACCAAGTTCGCTGTATAACTCAATGCTATACATGCGAAAACGAAGCATGGCTTGCGATGTGGCAAATTGAGTCACCAGCCCAGCCGCGTGAGATGACTCACCGCTTGCAATTTCGCCTTTTTCTACAATGACAACATCTTTGCGTCCAAACTTTGCAAGATGATAAGCAACTTGCGCCCCATAAATTCCACCACCGATAACTACTATTTCTGCGTGACTCTTCATTCATTGCACCTTTTCATATTATTTCGTAACTTCCACTAACCATTTCTCAAATTCTTGCGAATCCATCTTCTCAACCGCTCTGCCCCAACGTTCGATTGCCCAGCCCCAAAAATCAAAATCAATTGTAGAAATGCTGGCTTGAATCGCCGCCCACAATCCCCAACCTACATCAGACATAATCATATTTAATTTCATGCGGGCAATCATGTTTGGTTTGGCTTCACCGAAATAGGCAGTGCATACTTCGGCGATTTGTTCATCATTAAACTGCATTTCTTGGCAGGTATTTCCAAGTTCAAAGGTCGGGTCGTTGTTGCCACTGTATTCATAATCAATTAACCATAATTGCTGACCATCGTCAATATAATTTTCTGCTAATAAATCATTATTGCATGGAACTGTTGCTAAAGGTTTGACATTCATTGCCTGTTCAATGCGTTTGACTGTTTCCATACGTTCAGTGTATCCATCAGGGGTTTTGATAGCACGGTCACTGCACAGGCTGAGATAATATTCGGTGAGGCGGAACATGTTGAAGTCTAGTAAGAAGCGCGAACCTTGATTCAATTTTTTAATTGCGTGCGCCATGCGCGTCGGCATTCCTTTTTCATTCAATGAATCTTTAGACATAGTCTCCCCGTTGATAAATTCAATCACCATCACATTGTATTCTGGTAAGTGATATAAAACTCGGGGAGCAACGCCCGCCTCGCTTGCGGCTTTGGTGTTGTGATATTCATTGTTACGATCAATGGCAAGTAATTCTGTACTGGCGCCGGGTACGCGTACAAAAAAAGGTTTACCATCTACTTCAATTTTGTAGTTGGTGTTGGTCAGCCCGCCTGAAAGCGGATGAATGGAAATGTTTTTGCCTTGCCAATCTTCGATTTCTTTTACGACTTCATCAATGATTGCCATTGTCACTCCTGAGTTGAAAGCAGATGTAGGTCACGTTTGAAACGTGACCTACATCGATTCTTATGTACAAAGAAATTTTATTCTGGTGGAATTTCCTTGAATGCGTAATCTACGTTGATGCCTTTGGATTTTTGTGAATTCTTCGCAATGAAATACCAAATGGCTGAAACAAGTAATACACCAAATACAACTTGATAAGCCAGCGCGCTTGTTAAACCGAGGCGTGCATCAAACATGAATAAAAAGAGCATTCCACTACCAAGCAGGAAGCCTAAGCTGCCAAGAATGGTCACAAGCGGAATACCACCAACTTTGTAAGCCGCACCCGGTGATGATTCGTACACGTCTTTTGCACGATAAGGCAATAAAGCACCAGCAAGACAAGTTATAACAAATACATAACCACAAGCAAAAGTTACACCGAGCGTGAGACCAACCCAGCCGGGATGCATGTTGTAAAGGAGGATAACTGGAATGCTAGCAATGAAATATGCCCAATGTGCATTTGCGGGTGTATGGCGTTTATCGTCCACTTTGCTAACCCATTCTGGGAGCAAACGGTCAAGTGACATAGCAACCATCACACGTGTCATACCAATGTAGCAGTTATGAACGATTTGATGTGAGTTCAAAATATAGCCGAGACCAATAATGAACACAATCAAAGGATTCGCGGTTAATGCTACGGCAATCATGTTGGGCCATAGATAGAAGCCTGAGATTAATGCTTCGTCAAGTCCGAGCCAATAACCTGCACCAGCAATGTAAAGGAATTCTGTGCCGACTGCTTTCTCAATTGCAAAGGCAAGCAAAGCAAGCAATACGCCGGTAAAAATTAATGAACCAACAATGATAAACATTTGGTCTTTGAAGGAACGAGCATTTTTGATTTCGCCATTTTGTTGCGCGGAATAGGTTGCCCATTGCAAGGATGTCCATGCGATAGGAGCAACCAATATCGTAGCAATCAAACTGAAAGGCGGATTCAAATCTACACCTGCGGCAACGGTAGCATCACGTGCGGTTTGCACAAAGTTTTCTACACCACTAATTGCCAAGGCGAAAGCATCAAGCCGAACCACAGAATTAGCAGGGTTGCCAGTCAGCAAAACAATCAACATGGTTACAAATGCGAGCAATGTGCCAACAATCATCACATTTTGGAAGCGCACATAATTTTTGAAACCACTGATGAGAATCATCATGGCAACAAAGGCATTCAAAATGCTGGTGATGATGATTCCGTTTGATGTGGTGAACCAAACTCCCAGTCCAGAAATTGCGGCGTTGCCCATCGTCGCCCCAAGCCCAAGAAAGAGCGGAGCGAATCCAAGATACGAAAGTAACCATCCTGAAAGCGCAACCCATTGCAAAATCCAAATCACGTAACCGGACATCACAACAGTAAACGCCACACCGCCACCAAACACACGGCTTTGGAAAACATAGTCACCGCCGGAACGCGGGAGTGCAGTAGATAACCAAACATAAACAAGCGCAATTGGAATTTCAATTGCCATTGCTAACAAAATACCCCAAACGAGTTTGCCGCCAGGCAATGCGCCCGGTGCCCACAAATACGTCCAAGGGAAAATCAGACCCATCGTCAAAATGTTATAGACGAAGGCTGAAAACGGAGACATCACACGTACAAGCCCGGAGGCTTTTCGGGTAAAGACTTCTGGTTTTGCAGTTGCAGTAGCCATACATTCTCCTTTGTTTGAAAATCAAATTTTATATTTCAAAATGAGCAAATGCCCATCCCCTTT
>JAEURF010000201.1 GCA_016789205.1 Anaerolineales bacterium | reverse complement strand
GTTGACTTGCGAGTCGAAGCGCGTACCAACTTAATCCCAATGCAATTACATCGGTGAAGTTATGTGCGGCATCAGTTAATAAGGCAAGGCTGTTTCCCCAAATGCCTGCAACAATTTCAACAAAAACAAAAATCGCTGTGATTGATAACGATAAAGCGAGTCTTTTTGTAGTTTGATTGGCTATATCACCAAAATGTGAGTGTGAATGATTGTGCATAGATTACCCGTGCTTTATATGGTCTAGCCCCATGTTGTAAAGTTTTTTGACGTGGTCATCATCTAATGAATAAAAAACTTGCCTGCCAGATTTTCTACCTCGAATGAGTCGCATTTGACGAAGTCCGCGCAGTTGATGAGAAACTGCTGATTCACTCATTTGTGTTTTTTCTGCCAAATCGCTGACGTTCATTTCTTTTTCGATTAATGTAGAAATAATCCGCACGCGACTGGCATCGCTTAAGGCGCTGAATAATTCAGCAAGTTGAATGGCTTTGAGTTCATTGAGTGTCATAGTTTCCTTGAATATATGAACAAGTATTCATATATTACTTTGTAAAACAAACCCTGTCAAGGAAGAAATAACAGGGTTTGTTTAGTTTATTTAATCAGTAATCCCGTAACCCAAAGCATTAACATACCAACCAACACGCCATTAAATGTATAAACTGGCATTGCTTGTTTTTCGTTATCGCGTTGAACCATCTTCCAAATTTCAACAGCTACTTGGAAAATTGCACCTGTGCCAATTGCTAAGAAAAGAACAGATAAAAATGGGGAAGGAGTGAATCCGCCAATCCATGCGCCGACGATGGCAGGGGCGCCACCGATTAATCCAAGCCATGCTAAATTACGAATGCTTGGTTTATCTTTCAAAATTGGGGCAATGATTCCTAAACCTTCAGTGATGTTTTGAATGATGAAGCCAACCACCAGAAAAGTTCCTAAAGAAATTTCGCCGATGTTATATGCGGCGCCAATTGCAAGACCTTCGCCTAAATTGTGGATGCCGATTCCAAGTGCAATGCGCCATGCAATGGAAAGCCGTGATGAAGATGCGCTTCGGTCATCAGAACCCATGTTGCCAACCATATCTAAAAGCAGATACGATGCAACTGCGCCGATGCCAATTAAGCCGATACCTTGATATGTGCCTGCCAGTTCAGTGGTTTGTTCAAACGCCTCAACCAAAGTATCTATGCCAAGATAAATTAACAAGCCAACTGTCACTGCTAATAAAAAGGTCATCCATTTTTTATCAAGTGTGCGCAGGGCTGGCAACCAAAAGATTCCAAGAAAAATTGGAATCACACCAACGTATAAGCCAATCAATGTGAAACCCCAAAAAGTTTTTGCTTCTGGTTCTGGTGTTACAAATGCAACAGGAATTTCAACATCAAAGGGTATGGCATTGCTTGTAAACACTCTTACTGCGTATGCTTCGCCTGTTGTCCATGAATATTCTGTATGGATGGTGGCTCTACCTAAGCGAGGAATCGTTGCAGAGGGTGAAACTGTAAATGGCATAACTGCATCATTGATAATCACAGATGCAATCGTTAACTCATCGGGTCCAGTGTTTTGTACTTGCAATTCAATTTGGTCTGGTGTGAGAACATATCTTTCAATCGTTAAATTTTCAATCGGAACAGGTGCTTCTAAATCTAATCCGCCGCCAGTTTGCAGGAAGAGAAAAATGACTCCAGCCAAAAGAATGATGGGGAGCAGTAGCAGGATGAACGTTTGGAAAGTGAAGCGGTTCTTTGTCTCAGGGGGAATTTGGTCAGTCATCTTCTAGTTTCTCCTTCGCTTATGGCAGAACTTCAAACATGCCGTTCCAACCAAGTTCGGCAAACTCTGTCACATGCGCGTGGAACATATACATGCCGGGATATTTGTAAGTGAATTCAAGAATGCCGCGTTCGGCTTGCCCTTGAATAATCGTATCGGTGAAATGGGATGGCGTCAGGCTGGTGCCAGTGGGGTAATACTGAAAAAAGTTTGCATGTAAATGAAATGAATTGAGTAAATCAAATTCGAGAATGTTGACGAGGTAAATACGAACAGTTTCACCAACTTTAATTTGAATCGGATGATTTTGATAATAAAACGGGATGCCATTGACGGCATAAAAATCATTAACATCATCAAAATCAATATCAATACCGTGCATGACCATTACCATTTCTTTATCCACTTTGGGGCGACCTTCTTTTGGGTCAATGATAAATGCGCCATATAAACCTTTTGCAATATGACGCGCCAATGGGAAAACATGACAATGATATAAATGCAAACCAAAAGGTTCAGCATCAAATTCATAAGTAAATTCTTCACCCGGTTGAACCATGCCGCCCGGACCTGTGCCCGGCACGCCATCCATTTCGCCTGAATGATAGCCATGAAAATGCATTGAGTGTGGGTGACTGCTTCCGTTTACAAAACGGATGCGTACTCTATCGCCTTCTGTTGCTCGCAACGTTGGACCTGGAATTCTGCCGTTATATGTCCATGCGGGGAATTCAATACCCGGCACAACCTCAATATTTTTATTGATGGCAACAACTTCGTATTCGCGCAATATTTGTCCATTTGAAAGTTTTGAAACTTTGCCATAATCGAAGTCATAAAGAATTTCGCCGGGATTAAATCCATTGGCTTCATGGTCAACATCACCTGCGCCGGGCAAACCATGACCGGTCATTTGATGGTCCGTATCTTCTCCGCTATGTCCGTGTGGTGTTTCTGGAGTTGGTGTTTCTGCTTGTCCCGGATGATTATGTAAAGCATGTGTATTGTTAAATGCAACCACACCACCTGCGGCAGATAGCAAACCTAAGCCGCCAAGTTTTAGTACATCTCTACGTGAAAGTTTTTTGTTCATAGGCTCCTCTTGTTAATTGATAATTAACAATTGAAAATTATCAATTGTTTTGTGCACCTTCATTAATCCATTGTCTGATAAGTTCAATTTGTTCTGCTGTCAAATGTTGTCCGCGTTTGGGCATTTCGCCGCTTTCAATTTTTTGAAAAAGTAAACTGTTGTTTGCTTCACCTGCGATAATTACAAGTCCATTTTGTGAGCCTGAGATTAAGGACTCATAAGTCTCTACATTTAAGCCTTCACTAGGAAATTCACCACCGTGACATTTAATACATCGCCTCTCTAAGATGGGTTGAATGTCATCTTGAAAACTAACATTTTCTACCCTGACAGATGTTTCGCTTGGTCGTGCCGCTGTGACATTATCTATAGAGTTGCCTTGAAAAATTACAACTGCACAGACAAAGACAAACGCGATGATGATAAGAATAAATTGTTTTTTCATAAGCGTCTCCTAAAATAGTTTTGGTAAAAATCTACCAGTACGTTTCATATATTCACGATATTCATCGCCAAATTTTTCAATCAAGTTGGCTTCTTCTTTCGGCGTGCGGATTGCCATTCCAATGAAGGCAATGATTCCAAGCAAGGCAATAAACCAGTTGTCTGCCATCATGCCAAAGGAAAGAAACAAAGATGAACCAAATGTATAAAGTGGGTGACGGATATATTTATAAATTCCATTTGTTACAAGTTTATGTTCTTTGCGTGTAGCACTAGTGGGCGAGATGCCACTGCCAATGCTACTAAATAGCCAGTAAATGCCAAATACGCCAATGACACCAAATCCAACGCCGAGCCAGCGAGTCCATTCGGGTAAACCAATTTTTGACCATGCCATCCATGTTGGATTTATCAAATACA
>JAEURF010000200.1 GCA_016789205.1 Anaerolineales bacterium | reverse complement strand
CTAATTGTTTAATTTATATTTTTTGTTCTGTGTAGTCGGCGTTCTCTTACGCCTATGGGCATGTTAGAGAACATGTCCTACACAGTATTTGATTGATAACTTACGCGGCGACTGAAGAAGCACCCTTCTCAGTGAACGCCTTGACGACTGCCGCGAGTCCGCGGGCAGGTTCTGCAATTGTGCGCACGAGTTTGCCAGCCGGGGCTTGCAATACGCCAAGCAATGTAGCGCGCATAATTGGCAACGGCGGCATTTCAGCTAATGATTTGACTTGTGCGGCACTTAAGGTTTTGCCAGTCATAAAGCCGCCTTTTACTTTCACGAACTCATTGCCTTTTGTACCGTCTGTTAATGCTTTGGCAGTGGAAGCAGGGTCGTTGAAAGCAAAAGAGATTGCTGTGGACTTGACGAGGAAATCTGCAGGGATATCCATTTTGTTGTCTGCAAATACACGGCGTACCAATGTATTTTTGACGACATGGAATTCGCCGCCCGATTCACGAATCTTCGCGCGCAGGGTATCGAGAGATTTCATGTTTGTGCCGGTGTATTCCACCAGAATCACAGCCTGACTACGCTTGACCCAATCATTATATTGAGCAAGCACTTCTTCTTTACGTTCTTTTGAAATTGCCAAGGTCTTTACCTCCTTTCATTAAAAAATCTTTGCCACTTAAACGCAGGCAAAGACTTTTGCAATCCCAGAGGTGGGAAAATTTGCTTTAGTCTTCACCTGAGCAGGAAATTAAGTTCTCGCTCTGCCAAAAAACTTTACGCACTGGCTTTTGCAAGAACACCCGCCTTCATAGGCGAAGTGGATTTTTAGGGATTAACGGATAGGGTTATCCGGCTCCTTCAATATGTTCATTGGGGTCGGCTTTCACGCCAGGTCCCATGGTGGTGGTGACGGTAATTCGTTTGACGAAATTACCTTTTGCGCCAGATGGGCGAGATTTATTAATCGCGTCCAGCAAAGCTACATAGTTTTCGTACAACTTCTCTGCATCAAAAGAAACTTTGCCAATCGAAACGTGGATGTTGTTGGATTTATCCAGACGAAACTCCACGCGACCTGCTTTCGCTTCTTTAATCGCCCGTTCCATATCTTGTGCCGAAACAACGGTTCCAGCTTTTGGATTTGGCATCAAGCCGCGTGGACCAAGTACACGTCCTAAACGACCGACCTTACCCATTGCATCTGGCGTAGCGATGGCAACATCAAAATCCAACGCGCCACCTTCAATTTGCTTTAAGGTTTCATCATCATCAGCGACCAAGTCTGCGCCGCCAGCACGAGCCGCCGCCGCACCTTCACCTTGTGCAAAAACCAAAACGCGCACTGTTTTGCCTAAGCCGTGAGGTAACACAACCACATCGCGCAATTGCTGGTCACTCTGACGTGAATCCAATGTGGTGCGCATGTGTACTTCTACAGTTGAATCAAATTTAGTAATCGAAGTTTCTTTTGCAAGTGCAACTGCTTCGCGCGCAGAATACTCTTTGTCAAGGTCAACTTTGGCGAGAGCCGCCAGATATTTTTTTCCGTGTTTAGCCATTTTATCCTCCGTGGTTCAAACGGGTTGAAAGCTCAACCCTCCCACAAACTTAATCAGTTACCGTAATACCCATCGAACGGGCAGTACCTTCAATTTGTAACATCGCGCCTTCAAGGCTAATCGCATTCAAATCTTTCATCTTCAATTCAGCGATTTCCTTAACTTGCGCTCGCGTCACCTTACCAACTTTTTCTTTGTTCGGCACGCCTGAGCCTTTGTCTATCTTCGCGGCTTTGCGTAACAAAACTGCGGCTGGCGGTGTGCGCAATACAAACGTAAACGAACCATCGGTGTAAATCGTAATCTCAGCCGGAAGAACTTCACCCGGGCGATTCGATGTACGCGCATTGTACTCTTTACAGAACGCCATGATGTTAATACCATGACTTGCCAATGCGGGACCAACTGGAGGAGCAGGATTTGCTTTACCTGCTTCTAGTTGGAGACGAACAACTGCTTTTAACTTCTTTGCCATTTGATATAAAACTCCTTTGTGGTTTTAGCGGGTCATTTGGGAGACCCTCCCACCGCATCAGACTTACGGGAAGCCTGCTACTGTCTATTGAAAATTTTTCTTACCTTTTATTATGATTTCTCAACCTGCAAGAAATCCAATTCTACTGGTGTTTCGCGCCCAAAGAAACTGACCATCACGCGCACTTTTGTGCGTTCCATATCAATTTCAGAAACCACACCACGGAAATCGTTGAACGGACCGTCAATAATACGTACACGTTCACCGGGCTTGAACGAAACCTTTACAGTTGGGGCTTCGGCTTCCATACGTTTGACGATTGAAGCAACTTCTTCTGGGCGAAGTGGCGTAGGATTATTTCCCATACCGACGAAGCCTGTCACGCCGGGAGTATTACGCACCACATACCAAGATTCTTCTGAGAGAATTAAGTTTACCAACACATAACCCGGAAAGATATGGCGTTCTACCGTGCGGCGTTTGCCATCTTTGACTTCGATTTCTTCTTGTGTCGGGATGACCACGTCAAAGATTTTGTCTTTCATGCCCATGGTTTCGATACGTTGTTCTAAATTATGACGGACTTTGTTTTCGTAACCAGAGTAACAATGAATCACAAACCATGCTGGTCCTTCCACTGTTGATTCAATGGGAGGCAGGTCAGCAGGAATTTGTGTTTCGGGTGCAGAAGCAGGTTGAACGTCAGATGAAGAAGCGGAAACTTCCGCAGGAACAGTTTCTTGTTCCTCGGTTTGTTCTTCCACTTCTACTGGGTCTTGTTCAAATTGCTCTTGCGGTTCTAAATCCATCATTTCCTCAATTCAACGTTTAGGCGAGAATGAGTCTTAATAATTCACCGGCGAAATAATCTACACTGGCGAGTAATAAGCCAACAACTAACATAACCAATAACACGAGACCTGTGAGACGGCGTGCTTCGGGCCAGGTGGGCCAACTAACTTTGCGAAGTTCGCCTGAAGTCTCGCGGAAGTAACGCTGGATGGCGTTTTCTTTTTTCTTGACTTGCTTTGCTTTTTCAGCCAACTTCATACTCCTTAATGGTTTTACGGCTAAAACGCCGCGACACGCGGCGTTGCCTTAGGCAGGCCAGGTAGGACTTGAACCCACAACCGCTCGTTTTGGAGACGAGAGCTCTGCCAATTGAGCCACTGGCCTAGGATTTGTAGGGGCGAGGTCATCTCGCCCCTACGCAATACATTACTTCGTTTCTTTATGTAAAGTATGCTTCTTACAACGTGAGCAATACTTTTTGAATTCCATCCGATTTGGGTCGTTACGACGATTCTTTTCGGTGGTGTAGTTGCGTTCTTTGCAGTCACCACATTGTAACGTGATAACGGGGCGAACGTCTTTTTTCTTAGAAGCCATTTTACTACCTTACTTTCTACCTAACAAATTACTCAATAATCTTAGTAACGACACCCGCACCGACGGTCAGACCGCCTTCACGGATAGCAAACTTACTGCCTTGCTCAAGCGCGACTGGCACAATCAACTGCACCGTCAAGTTGACATTGTCGCCCGGCATGACCATCTCGACACCTTCAGGAAGCGTGATGTCACCTGTTACATCCATCGTGCGGATGTAGAACTGGGGACGATATCCACTGAAGAATGCTTTGTGGCGTCCACCTTCTTCTTTCTTCAACACGTACACTTGTGCCAAGAAATTCTTGTGTGGGGTCACGGAACCTGGTTTCTCTAACAATTGTCCACGTTAGATGTAGTCACGTTCAATACCGCGCAAT
>JAEURF010000001.1 GCA_016789205.1 Anaerolineales bacterium | reverse complement strand
CCCCTGAGGCTGTCACTTTTCTTTCAAGAATGGCAGTTTTCATTCCACGTTCGGCGAGGTGAAAAGCAAGGCTGGCACCCATCACACCCGCTCCGATAACGATAGCATCATAATTTTGAGTCATAAATGATTTCCTTTGTTACGGATTTATATAAAACCAAACTCATCATTGAAATTGTAGCAGGGTTTTATTACTTGTGTGGCTTGACATGCTTGCTTCACCGTTCTACAATCAATGTACTCGAAAGGATGGATTCTATGACTCAAAACAAAGCAAATAATTCAAAAAAAGTAATAGCCACAGTGACAGCGGTTTCCTTATTGGCAGGCGGTGTGTATGAAGTCAATCGCCTTTCTGCTGAACCTACAGTTGAAAAAGATTGTGAGCCTGTTTCTGCCGAAGGTGAAGCGCTGGCGGCAACTGATATTCAAGTTGAAATTGCTCCGTTGCCTGTCAGTCAATTATTGCACTGGAAACAAAAAGGTGGCACGATTAACGATGTCAGTTGTTTGAATCGTACGGCAGTGTATGGCATTGTGCAAATTAGAAACATTGATGATATTAAGAATGCAGTCACTTTAGCAAAAGAAGAAAAATTAAAAATCTCAATGGCTGGCGTGCGCCATAGTATGGGTGGGCAAGCATTTTATAAAAATAACCTCGTATTAGATATGACTCAATTTAATCAAATGTCTTTGGATGAAGAGAATATGATTCTCACAGTGCAAAGCGGCGCAACCTGGCATGATATTCAAAACTTTTTGCATCCATACTATGCAGTCAAAGCCATGCAATCTACCGATATTTTTACAGTGGGTGGTTCAATTTCGGTCAATGCGCATGGCATGGACCATCTTGCGGGTTCAGTAGGAAGTTCGATTGTTGCTATGCGCGTCATGCTGGCGGATGGCACGGTTGTCAATGTCAGCCGTGAAGAAAACCCTGAATTATTTTCGTTGGTGGTTGGCGGGTATGGTTTATTCGGCATCATCTTAGATGTTGATTTGCAAATTGTGAATAATGATATTTATGAAACAGAACGTCAAATGGTGAGTTATAAAGATTTCCCCGAAATTTTTGAAAACGAAATTTTACCTGACCCCAATTTAGGATTATTTTACGGGCATTTGTCTACAGCAAAAAATTCGCTGTTAGATGAAATGATTTTTTATAAATATACAAAAGTAGATATTGGCGAAGCCGAGATACCGCCCTTAGGTGAAGTTTCGAGCATTAAGTTACGCCGTTTTGTGTTTAACTTTTCAAAACTTGGAAATATTCCAATGAACATTAAATGGTATTTGGAGAAAAATGTCGAACCGATGTTAGAGTCATGTACGGTGGTGCCACGCACGCAAGCCATGTCTGAAGGTGAGGCGTGTTTTGTATCGCGTAATGAACCGATGCATGATTCAGTTGCGTACATCCGCAATAATCTCAAAAAAGAGACAGATATTCTGCATGAATATTTTATCCCGCGTGAACAATTCATTCCTTTTGTGGATGGGCTTCGCCGCATCGTTCAGGACTATGACGTCAACCTGCTCAATGCTTCGGTGAGAGTGATTCACCCCGAAGATAATTTCTTGACCTATGCCCCCGCTGAAATGTATTCGATTGTTTTGTATATCAATCAGCCTGTGAGCATAGAAGGCAATGAGCACATGGCAAAAGTGACCAGTGAATTAATTGATTTGACGCATCAAGTCAATGGAAGATTCTTTTTGCCATATCAGTTGTATTACACCCCTGAACAACTCGAAGCCTCTTACCCTGAAATTAAAGAATTTTTTGAATTGAAAAAATTCTACGACCCCGAAGGTTTGTTTACGAATACTTGGTATGAAAAATATGGGAAATGATTTTGTAGGTCACGCTTCAAGCGTGACCTACTTTATTTATTCAAAAACTCAAACACAATCGGCATCAATGTTTCTAAATCTTCCACATGCGGAACATGATTCACATCTTTCATCACAACCAATTCTGCATTAGAGATGATGCTCGCTAAATATTCACCTTCTGCAAGTGGAATGACTGTATCACTATCTCCCCAAATGATTAGAGTAGGCATGGTTAAATTTTGATAATTATCAGGGTTGGTGGTTAACGAAACTTCTTGCACATTGACCACGTATCCAAGCCAATCGCCTAGCGTATCGGTCGCGCCTTCTAAAACCAAAGGCTCTTGCAAAATTTTAATTTTTTCATCAGTGGCATCATTTGGGTCTTTGAGCATCGCAGAGAGTAAAGTTTTGGTGAGCAAGGGGTTGGTGGCAGTTGCCGAAAGAATTGGATTACGAATAGAACGGGTTTCAAAAAATATTTCTAAAACACTTGGGCTTGTTTTTTCTACAGGCACAAGGTTTAGATTCAAACCGCCCACGTCTTCCAAAATTAAAGCATCAATTCTTTCTGGAATCATTAACGCAGTTTCGAGAGTTGCTCCACCACCGAATGAGTGACCAAATAGAATCGCGCTATCAATGTCTAAAGCATCCATCAAAGCGATGATGCGTTTGGCTTGGGCTTCATTTCCAAAAGACGCTGTGGCTGGTTTTTCTGAATATCCAAAGGGCGGAATATCAATAGCAATGCAACGATAGCCTGCCTCTGCTAGCGGAGTCATCGTCTCGCGCCAAAATTCGCTCCACGCGCCTGTGCCGTGAATGAATAAAATGACTTGTCCATCTGTCGGACCCATGTCTAAGATGTGTATCTCAACATCCCCTGCTTGAACAAATTTCCCCGTAGTTGGAGCCGCTTGATGTCTTTCTTTAGTTTCACGGAAAATAGATTGAACATAAAAAAAGGAAATGACCAAAACAAAAATTAATAAAATCCACCCAAGGGTTTTGAAGATGCCTTTTATGAATGCTTTCATATTATTAACCTTTAATAGTCATAAATATGTTCAAAACGAATATCTGTTTTATTTTCTAATTCTTCAAGGAACAGATGCAACTCATCCACACGCACTTTGATGACAGCGCGCGTTTCGCCTGCTTGAGTCAAAATTGGCAAATCAAAAAGATACTCGCCGTATGCAAAATCATAATTTGCATCTTGATTACCTAAAGTTGTCACTGCAATTTCATCGTTGCCAGCAATTTCAACAAACGATAAACCTTGTTTCATAAAATCAGGCACGATAGTAGAAAAAACTTCAAAGCGGGTGATACGAGTTAATTGTTTTGCATCATCAATGGCTTGCACAATTTCAAAATCTTCACTCACCATTTCATCGCTTGCATTCATTGTGATTGCATAAATCTTAGCAGTATCTTCACCACCATACGCGGCTTGCGAGCCTGCTCTTGTGATTCCACCATACAAGGCTTTCACACCATATTCAACAGTTAACGCAATTTTTCTTTCCCATTTTCTTAACACACCAGGTCCCCACCAACTTGTTTCTGTCCATAATTCTTTTATCTTTTCGTCAAACGGAAATAAATACCACGGCGTGTTATGTAAAAATGCACCAAACTCAACTGCCACATCCGCCGCAAATTTTTCTTCTTCGGTGGGTTGTGCGGCAAACCAATCAAACACACGTCCAATCGTAAACTCATACAAACCCTTGAGCATATTCTCAGCGGTAAAACTCACGCCAATAAAGCCCAACACAAATTGCGCACTCCCATTGTATGGATATTTTCCGCGCACTTGCCCACAGACTTCATCATAACTTTGCCAATATTGCCCAACCGCTTTGAAATATGGAAAATCCGAAGAAGAATTGTTTTGGATAAACGCCCCATATTCATCGGCACTATACACGATATACCATTCAGGAATCGTTAAATAAGTTTGACTTTCAGGACGCGCATATTCTTCAATTTGACTAATAACGCTCCGCGTCTTTTCATCAGGGATAGTTGATTCTATTTCGTCAACATTTCCCCACACCCGACAAAGCCATAACGCGCGCGTCAACCCGACCATAGACGGCAATAACGTTACGGCGAGCAGAAAAACAAAAAAATATCGTAACCAACGGCGGCGCTTAACTGGCTGTTGATTCATATTCTGCAAACCGTTTGCTCAACACAAAACCGATAAATACTGCAATTCCGCCAATCGCAATATGTGGAATATTTGCAAAGAATTTCAAACTCCAACTGTAATCTGTGATGCCTTGCAAAAAGATACCACCATCTAAATAGCCTGAGCCTGTTAAAAATCCCAAAACCCCATCTAAACCATAAATGATGCCAAACAGTTTGAAATAAAATACCGAATCTTTATGTGACCTCCACGCCGCAATTGCCGCCCACAAACCAGAAGCATAATGCAGTAAATTATCGTACCATTGCAGGCTGAAAATCCCCAACGTAACCCCGTTTTCATCATTAATAAAGGGGATATAACTCAACGACCCCAACAAACCGAACATAATTGCATACACCCAAGCCAATCTTTGCATTGTGGTTGTTTTCATCTTCTACACTCCTTATGAAAGTTAATTTGATTGTAGCATAATCAATTTAAGGTTCAAAGGTTTTTTATTGACACTCTTTTCCTTTACGGTATAATATCGTCCGCAAGTTCTTTGGTTCCGTAGCTCAATTGGCAGAGCAGTTGCCTCTTAATCAACTGCTCTCGCAAAAATATATGACTCGGGTCCGTAGCTCAATGGCAGAGCAAGCGCCTCTTAAGCGTTAGGTTCTCGGTTCGACCCCGAGCGGACTCACAAAATCAAGTGTCTAACACTAATTTTGACCAATTTTTGGTCTAAGTGTTAGGCATTTGGCTTTTAAATTATAAGTTGGTTTTTAAAATCCAAAAATATGTCTGACCTAGTACACCTTAAGTACACCTTATGGAGAAAAGTATGCAAAAACAATGCGTAACTTGTAAAAAATGGAAAGACGAGGAAGATTTCAACTGGAGGTTCAAAACTCTTGGAATTCGCCATCCTACCTGTCGTGATTGCCACAAACCATTTAGAAAAAATTGGTATGAAAACAATAAGGAAAGGCATTTGGAGCAGGTACGAGAAAGAAAACTTGCAGCCCGTGAAGTTGCAAGAGATTATGTTTGGGATTACTTACTCACTCATCCTTGCAGTCAATGTGGCGAAAGTGACCCAAGCGTTCTAGAATTTCACCACCGTACGGGTAAGTCTATGGATCTTAGCAGAATGATTGGTGATGGCTATTCAGTAAGCACCATTCAGGCAGAGATTAATAAGTGTGATGTATTATGTGCAAACTGTCATCGAAAAAAGACAATGACAGATAGAGGTTGGTTTAGAGGAAAAAAATGATCAGTCAATCATAATATTAGCAAGTTATAGACGAAAGGCCGTCAATTTTGAACATGATATAGATCTACTGAGTTGAAGAGCTAATTTTGTATACGACCCCACCCACACCACCCTTAAAGTAATTTGATATGCCGTGCTTATTAATAGCACGGCATATCAATAGAAATTAACGCTTGAACCTATTATTACTGGGGGTATTGCGTCTTCTTTATAGAAAATTGCGTTCTCTATTTGTCAAGAGAAACTGCTTTAGGTCTTCTCTAAACCTCATTATGGCACTTTGTAACACAATTTTCGATAAACTACTTTGCAGACTAGTGCAAAATAAGACAACAAAGTGTAACAATCGGCATCACTCTGGTATTATTATGAGAATAATTAAGCTGCAAGACTATACGACTCTGGATATCGTTTTGATTGTTTCTGATATTTTGTCATTGCGAATCGTTCTATTGCTTACTCGTAGTTAATTAACAGCCCACAAGAGTCAAGAGGCTTCTTCTCAAAAAACTGGCTACCAAGCGAATATAGAGTCAAGTTCACATGAGCCACATGGTTCTAATAAATATAATTATGGAAAAAGACTTCTTTCAAATCTTCCTATCGTTCTTGCTTTCCCTTATGGGGTCAGTGATAATTGGCTTAATTTTTATATCTTTTGCTATTGGCCCAAATTTCATATCATACTTATACTACTTACTATTCTGAATAGCTTTCGATAATATTGAAATTATCAAAAGCAAAAATCGAGGGAGTAGACATGAAAATTAAATCACTATCAATCCAGAACTTTCGCTCAATCCAAAATCAGTCCTTCAATTCTAAAGAGCTTTCAATTTTTATTGGGAACAACGGCACTGGGAAAACATCAATCCTTGAGGCGATAAATTTTTGTCTTTCACCGCAGTTTTTATCTGGTCGAATAAAACACACAGACTTTTGTGCCAATTTGGATGCACCAATTATCATAGATATAAAATTTGATTCCACATTTACCGCAAAGCTTCCAGACGGATATACCACTCAAACAGTAAAATGTGATGGAGTACACCTTGAAATTAAAAAGCGAGAAAAAGCTTCTGCTGGAAAAGCATTCTCCGATATAGTAGTTATCACCCATTATGTAACACCTGATAGACCCAAAGACGAAGCTAAAGGCTGGAAAATAATAAGACAGAGCGGTAAGCCGTTTTATTTCGATGAAAGACTACTAACGTTTTCTCAAGCTGAAATAGACGACTTCCCACGCAGTTTTTATTTCGGAAAAAATAGGGAAAGACAACTTCAAAAAGGATACAACTCTTCAATTTCCTCGATCATAGAAGACTTTAACTGGCGATTTACGAAGACTATACAAGAAGAATTAGCTCAAACTAGTCAATCAGATTTTTTTCTCAATAAACATAATTTTGAACAAGAAATTATCAACAAAGTAGACAGAACAGCTTTTGATAAGTCAATGAAAGCATTAAATCTTAAGTTAAAAAATTTCGATATAGAAAATATCAATTTCTCTTTTGTAGATGGTAATGCACCTTTCGATAGTGCCTTTCTTTCACATAAACTACAAGAAAGGTTTGACCTCCCCGTTTCAAACCTAGGTTCAGGTATAGAGATGATAGTTTCGTTGCTATTCTTAGAAACATTAGCATCTTTTACTAAATCAAGCATTGTTATCCTTATTGATGAACCAGAATTGCATTTACATCCGAAACTACAAGAAAAATTTGTGCAATACTTAATTCAAATATCTAGCCAAAATCAAATCGTTATTAGTACGCACTCCCCGTATTTTTTCAAAAATTGTTTGAGCAATACAAATATTGAATTGCTAATTACAAAGAAAACCTCCAATGAAAGTCAGATTGAGAATACTGGTGGGAAATTTAACTACTTTCCATGGAGTCCTTCTTGGGGCGAGATTAATTATCTAGCATATGATTTACCTACCGTTGAATTTTATAATGAACTTTATGGATATTTGCAAGAAGAAACTAAATCTTTTACCATTGATGATTTAGAACAGCATTTCGTTAACAACGGTATCGGAAAAACAAAAAAGTGGATAAAAGTAAACAAGGATGGAACTATTCAACCACCTAAAGATATGACACTAATAAGTTATATTAGAAATTTCTTTCACCATCCAGAAAATAAACACAACTCAGAATATTCCCCGTTAGAGTTTAAAGAATCGATTCAAAAATTGATTCAATTAGTAGAGGCTCTAAAAACCTTGCCCTAGTAAATTTTCCGAAAAATGCCTACCATTGGACTTGACCCTTTCTCCGCTAGTTCGTATTAGATTGCTGAGCTAAAATTCACGTAATATTGAGTGGACGAAAAGCCTTCAAAATAGTGATGGAGAAATTAATGGCTACAACACGTCGAAAATCTGAACAACTTGAGCATGAAGCGAAACCTCACATCAAAACTCGTTTTGATGTCATCCGAAGGAAATATGAGCTATGAACCGAAGAAGTTTCATTGAGTCTCACGGAGCCACTTGTAATAACTGGGCTTGGAGTTGGTCATTCGTGAATCACAAAGAAAAGATTGTAATTTTTGGCGCTTGGGATAGATTCACCAAAGGCAATATGACGCTCATCTTTAGCGAAGACTGGAACATAAACAGTAAGGGACGAAAACGTCCGGGATTTTCTCAGTCTCGAGAACATATACAGTTGATTGAAGAAAAAGGCTATAAACTAAAAACCTTCGCTATGAAACACTCGTATGCCAACAAAGGTGAAAGCGGCCCAGCAAGAATTAAGGATTTCGTACCCAAACTAGATACACAGTATTTGACAAGATTCGGTCGCCATTGGTTTGCATCTGACAATGAAATTAGCATACAAATAGCAGAGGAAGTTGATGAACCTGAGAAATTTCCTGTCGGTGCCTCAAAAATTATTTCAGTCAATTCTTTTGAGCGTGACCCCGTCGCTAGAGCCAAATGTCTTGCACATCATGGATACAAATGTGCAGTTTGCTCTTTCGACTTTGAAGAAATTTATGGCGCTCTTGGCAAAAATTTTATCCATGTTCATCACGTATTCCCCTTTTCTCAAGTTAAAAAAGAATATTTACTAGACCCAATCAAAGATTTAGTTCCAGTTTGTCCTAATTGCCATGCAATGATTCATAGAACACGTCCGATACTAACAGTTGAGCAACTAAGAGATTATCTGAAAACAAGAAACGTATAGCTGACTTCATACAGAGTCGCCTGCTCTACTTACGCTTCTCTAAAGCAAAACTAAAGCGCCGATAATACACTAGTCGACTTTTCTATCAACCGACCCGCAAATCGCATTACATAAGCCCATAGACCCTATTTTATTTACTCATCAAAATATCCAAGCCGTCTGGCGTTAGGGCAATATCTTTCCTTGTGACCTGTTTCACCACATATTTGACAGATCGGCGGTGGGATTGGTCTCGTGTCAGGATTGAGGCGATCTAAAATATCCCAAATGGGAATATATATTCGATGATATATGAAGTATTGTGGACCGTACCAAATTCGCCGAAGGATTTTTCTGAATGCCATTATTTTTCCGTTGGGGGATACAGTGATGTTGATAATTTCCTTATTTTTGAACCAGTCAGTCCTCCGATTAACGCAAGTATGAGGGCTAGGGGTAGTAATAATACAGACAACAAAACAAGAGCGACAAACGTGCGATTCATATCTATTGGTGGCAGTGAAGCCAGAATGCTTTGTGTTTCTGCATTCGTGGAAAACAGAAATGCCTTCATCATAAGTGGCAAAATCGTAATCATTAGTAGTTGATTTAGTAATGCAGCGAAGACCGCAATTCTTACGGGTTTGTTTGTTGCGAGTAATCCAGATACTGTCGATGACACAAAGAAAGGCAAGACAAACAAGACCATAACTAATACTTTCGATTCGGTCTCTATATTCATATTCGAAAATATTAACATTACAAAAAGACTAGTAATGAAGAATCCTAATGGGTAACTGGCAATAGCCACAAAATTACTTTTCATATCTAAAGATTAAGCGAGTTAGTCAGATGTGTCAATTGTCATCTAGTTCATTCAATAAAATGCTCGTCAGACTAACTACGGAGTCCATTGCCTCTGAAGCAGTATACCCAGCTACACATAGTCCGAAGGTGACTAGATTTTTCATTTGTAAATATGGAAAACATATTTGTGAGGCGTGGCCACTTGCTACCGCTGTTATGTAAGCAGAATGAAACACAACTTCTGTTGCTATCACAAAACGATCTTGAAGCTCAACATCTGTCCAAGATTCTACATTTGGCACTGAGCTAAATGTAGAGTCTTCTGGAATTGCAGGCGACGTCTCATCTGCATGGACATCGGTGGGTAGTGCGGGCACGGAAGGTAAATCTTGATTCACTAAAGGCGTCTCGATAGTGTTTGTACTGTACAAAGGCGGCTCTATGAGCGGAGCCATCCACCATCTATCGCCTACTTCTGCGGCCCAACCCGTCCCCATTTCACCTTGGATGTTCCACCACGTATATCCGTCCACACAAGTAGGGCCACCAATGACAATAAAATTATAACCACTTGGCATTTTGGCTATTATTCCATCTTGCATTGAGGGTCCCGATCTAAGCTTTAATTGGTCTCCCTGTCGAGTAATTCTTCCAGGTGCGTCTATCCATAATCTTGTTTCCCAACCTGCACAGACTCCTGGGGCATGTGGATCAAATTGACCGGGAGGAAGTTGATCGGGACTTGGCTGTCCAGGATTAATCGCGACGTTATTAGGGCAAAAAGTATTTTTGAAAGTATTAAGACCATTTACATCGACAACCACATCAGGTATATCACTCCCTTGTCCAATCGTGCGGAGTTGATTATCACTAAAACCTTTATTATTAATCATTTGTTGAGAAAACCCCAAAGCATCAAGAGTTTCAGGGTTTGGAACATGCCTTCTTTGAATTGCGCTTCCTTCTTTAACGGTTACATAAACATCATTCCCAATTTTAATTGCTTCGCAAGTACCAAATGCTTGGTTCGGGTCAGACGAAGTAGAACCAGAACTACTGGCAATGACAAAATTAAAACTCTCAACATCTGCCTGAGCGCAACTATTATCATGAACTCCGCACGTTAAAATTTTTAGGTTATAAGTTCCATCGGAATAACCATTTGTGTTCCATGTAGCATTCAAGTTGCCCGCGTCTTCCCAAACCTGTGAGTTATTTACGAGCAGTTTCATAGCTCTTAAACCTGTATTACAGTCACCCCTTGCTGTTACTCTTATTTTTGTTCCACTAGTTTGTGGTGATGATGGCGATACACTAATGTCGTTTGTAGAACAGGTAACGGGGATTGCAGTAGGCGGAGCGCCACTTACTAAGTCATATGGATGAGACCTTCCCTTCGTACCGCCGTTGTTACCAAACGCCTTAACAGAGAATACATGATTTCCTGCGCCATAGCCATTTGTATTCCAACTGAAAACACCTGAGTCACTGTAGATAGTGCCAATGCTATTTCCATCAACATAGCCTTCAATTCTGTTGATGCCATTTGAACATGTCGCACTTACCGTAAAATTTACGGTTGTACCAATGGTTTGTGGGGCACTTCTATCAGCATCTAATTCATTCACTACACAAGTTTCCGCTGCAGGAACTGAAGCAGGAATTTTTACGTTCCACTGACCAGACGCGCCTGATTGATCGCCGTTGCTATCAACTGCCCTAGCTTGCCACGCATGATCTTGTTCGCTCCAAGGTGATTGATCTCGCCAACAAGCTACACCGCTTGCATCCGGCGTAATCCATGGACTAATGTGATCACCTTCTCCACCACCATTAACTTCAAATTTTATGCCTGCAAGATTTCCTTCAGGGTCAGAAGTTTGGGCACAAAGTAATGGAGGATTAGAATCACCAACTGCTCCATTGCCCGGACTTATTAGTGTTGGAGGATACGGAGCGCCTTGAGGAGGTCGCACTTCAGCAAATGCTAGGTTAGTAAGAAATATTAGGATTACCAAGAAAGTACTAGTTTTGTTCATTCAATCCTCGCTTCGCTGAAACAAAAAAGGTAACGCTGGGTAATTGAGTTATTTAGTGTAATGATTGCGGTTACTTTATTAGTGGTTCTAAAGTAAGTTGTTGGGGTTGAAATTGCACAGGATAATCAAACGGATGAGTTTCTCGTCCCTAGGATTAGGTAAATTCATTATAGCAAAAAATCTTGGAAGGGAGATGTTGAGTGCTACCTCTATAAAAAATTCATTATTGACAGCCGGTAGTGAGCTGTGCTTTACTAGTTTTACTGTCCTGAATATGTACCATATATGGCCCAAAATAAGAATATTGAAAATCAAAACGAGGTGCTGATAAAGTTCCTTGTGCCTAGAAGACTGAAACTTGCTTTGCAAGAGCGGGCAATCGAAAGAAATATTACAGTCTCTGCACTCATGAGGCTTATCAGTTCGGAGTATGTTAAGCGTACAAAATAATAGCATGATAATTTCTGTAGCAAATCAAAAGGGCGGAGTTGCAAAAAGCACAACAGCGATTAACCTTTCTGCTGGACTTGCCCTAGAAGGATACAAAGTGTTATTGATTGATACAGACCCACAGGCAAACTCCTCACGAGTCTTTATTCATCCTGAAGTTGAAGTTTCATTAGAGAAATCACTATATAACGTAATAGTTAACTTCACTCCCCTAGCAAGTGTCATTAGAAAAACAGATTTCCCCAATCTCCAAATTGTGCCTGCACACATTCGCCTATCAAGCATTGACTTAGAACTAGCCCAGGCATTTGATAATCGCAGTGAACGCTTAAAGCGTGCTTTGGAGAAAGTTAAAGATCAATTCGATTACATTATTATTGATACTCCCCCTTCACTTGGAATACTTACCATAAATGCTTTTGTAGCTAGTGACAAACTGCTTGTACCTGTATCAACGGGTTTCTTTGCACTGACAGGCATAGTCCAATTAAAAGAAACGATTGACATGATTAGGCAAACACAGCTCAATCCTGAGTTGGACATCATTGGAGTTCTTTGTACTTTTTCAGATCATACAAATGTATCTAAAGACGTAGAAAAGCAACTCCGAGATTATTTTGGAGACCAAGTTTTTAAAATAACTATTCCGAAGAATGTTAGTCTTGAAGAGGCTCATTCAAATTACACAACAATTTTTGGACACTCGCCTACCAGCGCTGGAGCGACGGCGTATAGAGAATTAGTAAAGGAGGTATTGGCTCGATGAGTAAATCTGGTCTTGCTGATAGCCCATTCTTCGCTAAACCTACAAATGAGGTTGCTCCTCCGCCTCCTGTTCTTACTCCTATTGATATTGTAGCTGATGAACATCTAAGTGAAAAACCATCGAAAAAAAGTAATCCGTTACATCTAAGTAAACCTAAAACAGCTACGAAGCCTCAACAGCGTGATACCGTGATACCAAGCAACCATGCAACCGTGGTATCACGACACCATGACACCATGGTATCAAGCAACCACGATACCACGATTGAAATTGTCAGGAAGGCTGTCAAAGAAATGGGGAAGGAGGCGGCTACCCATCGATTTACTGTAGACGAAAAAAGAGCAGTATTAGATCTTATTTATTCATACAAAGGATTGGGACTAAAGACGAGCGAGAATGAGGTTGCCAGAATTGCTATCAACTATATTTTGGAAGACTACAAACAAAATGGGCGAAATAGTATTCTTGATAAAGTGCTAAAAGCATTGAATGAGTAATCAAGCAACCATGATACCTTGATACCACGGTATCATGAAACCATGACACCATGGTGCAATTTAGCCCTTGACTACGGGCTTTCTTATAGTTCATGATGAGGCAATCAGTAGGGGACTACTGAGGGAGAAATCCAGACAGTGAGTAGGAGATGTCGTCTGCTAAATCCATCCTTTAAAAAAGATGTGTGGCAAATTAGCCACTACGACCTAGGATATAAATGAATTTGAAACCGAACCGAATAGCTGTCTGGTCGATGTCACCAGAGAAAAAAGAATGGTTAGGACTGAGGCAATAAAAACGCCTCGGAAAAATCCAAGGCGTCGTTTATGAATATATTGGTATTAAGTTTTCTACTAACCCTGTATTTGCTAGCAGAAAAATTTAAATACGAATTTTGCGAAGCAAAATTAAATGTATATTTAGAGTGAGGCGTGTGTCAAGCAGGAAATTAACAAGCCAGTTGTTAGTATTACAAAGTATGTTTTAAATTCTTTATGGTGATAAAATTCTAAAACACCAAAAAACCAATGTTAATTGTTTATACAATTAACATTGGTTCATGGAGGAAATAAATGAATCATGACTCAAAACATCCTGTCTTAGGCGTCGGCATAATATTGCTCAGAAATAATAAAGTTTTGTTGGGCCGAAGACTGGGACCGAGAAATCCTGGAGAGTTTGGCTTACCTGGAGGGTTTTTGGAAAAAATGGAAACTTTTGAAGGATGCGCAAGGAGAGAACTAGATGAAGAAACTGGATTAAACGGTTTTGATTTATATCCTGTTTCTTCCGTTCGATGGGGTGAGGGACAGGATTATTATTTTGATTTTATATTTTGCGCCGAATCATTAGTGGGTGAACCTGTCGTGAAGGAAAAAGACCGCACTGAAAGTTGGGACTGGTTTGAAATTAACAATTTGCCCGCTCCTTTATATCAACCCACCCGTTTAGCATTGGAAAAATTTATTAATACTCAGATTTCTGGAAAGCTCAATACTTTGTTGAGAAAAATTGTCTTTAGGCGAAGAAAGGTTATCTGGTTTGAAGATTAGTTCAAAACTCTTTTAGTTATTAATTTGACTTAACATTCACAAGTCAATACTTTTAGTAAGTTGAGTTGGCTCAATTCCAAAGCCCAGAAAATTGACTAATTATTTAACGCAACAATAATTCGTGCTCCTTGAAGGATTCCTTGTAGCCCGATTGCACCATGAATTACTTGCCAAAAATCCCTCGAATCAATCTTCAAAACGGCGGCAACTAATGCAATTAGGCATAGTGCCAAGGTCGTAAAAATTAATTGGCGTACTATTTGCATTGCATCTTGTTTAGTGCTGTGGTGCCGTCTATGCCTCGTATTGGGTGGTTTGGAAATTATCTTTGATTTTTTCTGCATAATTCGCTCCTAAGTAGTTACGGCCTGTATCCATAAATAGAAAACAAAAATTATCAATACAAAGACCCCGGCTAAAAGAAGATTTAAGAAACTTCTGTCGCCATCATTTTTGCTGACAGTGGGTAATAGGGAAACCAAAAAAATTGGTGTTGCAATGCCCAATAAGTAGATGATTACAAAAGGTGCGAGAGTGTTCATTTCGTTTCTCCTTTTTTAATATTCGCTCGCATTTCTTTATGCTAAAATCAAGAAGCTCAAAGATCCTAAGTCTAAGTCTTCTCACAGATGTGGCGGACGGTTCTTGAACTCGGGCGGTTGGCTATTAGCGTAGTTGGCCGCCTTCAATTTTTAATTACTTTGCGAAAGTTTACTTATTCAATGTAGTTAGGTTTGACCTATAAGCAGGGAACCCATTTCCTTTCTCGTCTTGAACCATTACGACGGCGACGTTATTTGTCATGCTCAAAAAAGTAATCATTTCTGAAGACTGTATCGTTTTTGAGCTTGTGTTTACGGAAGTTAAGCAATATTTTCTTCCTTTAATCAATATTGGTGATGGAACGATAGGATTAGTAAACATAAGACCTCATGAAATTGGGGATTAAACTGTACTCATTTTATTTGCAAAATAATCAAATATCAAGTATTTTTTTTGACAATTTTCAAAAAACTATGATACAATTTTTGAAAATTGATATAAAATCAAATATAAACAATTGCGAGGAAACTATGAAATCGATGGGTAACCTACTCCGCGACGGGCGACAAGCAGCAAAAAAGAAAATTACATTGGATGAGATGGCCGATGCTTGTAACCGTGATACCGGCTACCTCAGTAAACTAGAAAGGGGAATTGTGCCAGCTAATTTATCTAGGAAAGAAGTAACGAATATCGCAAAGTTATTTCGAGATCGAGGCGTACCGGAAACCCTAATCAATGAAATAGAAACCACTGGCCAAACAGGTCGTATTTCGGCGGGACAAGCTTTAGATGAAGCATCTGATATTATCCAAATGGCACACGAAACACTGAATGAATTGGACACTGCTGAGGCGGGCGACTATAAAAAGGAAATTGAAACCCGAGCTTACATTTGGCATGGTGTTCATCTGGCTTATGAGGGAATTAATAAGCAATCTTTCCTTGATACACTCAACAATCTGCAAATTCTCGAAAGAATGGAGCGGGAATCCACCTACAGGGTGCAAGCAAGAATTCAGTTATTAATGAGCCAAATGCACCGCTACCTAGCACAAATCCCTTCGGCAGCAGAGAAATTACGTCGGGCTGTAGAATTAGCAAGTGAAAGTGGGGATGATGAACTATGGACTTATACACTAAAAATCAGGGGTGATTTTTATCGCAGACACAATCAAAAAAACCTAAATTTAGCCCTAAAAGACTATCAAGATGCTTTCGCCGTATTTTCAAAAAGGAAAGACGAAGATGGAAAAGCTACAATGCAGTTACGGATTGCAAGTATATATCTTACAGCGGGTTTGCCACTAAAAGCCAGACCAATTTGTGAGGCAGTACTAAAGTATGCAGAGATACGGCGAAATGATTACCTGCATCGGAAAGCTCTAGAGTATAAGGCCTGGGTTATGTCCCTTCTTGGAAATCCCGATCAGGCTTTAGCACTCCAGAAAGAGGCCCATAACCTTACTGTTAGAACGGGGCAGCCTCAAGAAATCGCAAAGAGTCATACCTATTTAGGCGTATATCTGCTTGAATGTGGATTAATTGAAGAGGCCGAACTTGCTTACCAATATGCAGAAGATAATATAAGTCTGATATTGGATAAGATGCGGGAATCTGGTGAAGCCGAAGCACAGGAACTATTTATCAGATGTGCAATAGACCTAGGGCTAGGCGGTGTCAAAATAAAACAAGCTAATGGACATAAAAATTCAAGGATTTATTTAAACAAGAGCTTGGAAATTGCAGGTCAATTGACTGATCATTTCATTATGGGCCGTTCTCAAATACTATTAGGGGAAATAGACCTAAAAGACTCGGACACACAAAATGCGCGCATTAGATTTGACGCCGCAACTTCGCTTTTTCAATTTTCAAATATACAAGAAACAGACCAAGATCCCACATCGAATCCCTATTTTATAGCAGAGTTGCACCTCAAATATGCAACATTAGATATCTTGGAAGGAAAGTTTTCAGATGCAGAAAAACACATAAATACAAGTAAAGAATTATCGGAGAAATATGGATTTGAAGAGAAAAAAATATTTGCAGAAATTATTGAATCAAGATTACTTGTTGCCCAACAGCGTGAATTTGAGCCTAAGGAAATTGCTCCTAAAATTATCAAAGTAATTGAAGCCGGATTACGCAAAGGTCCTTATTTCCTAAAGGTCGTCGTTGCCCTCCTTGACGACCTGATGCAGTTTGCACAAGAATCGAACGTGGAAAGAGCAATGAAAACATCAAAATTAGTTGCTGAAAGCGAACAACAAATTATGACTTCAAAAAGCTCGCTATCAGACAAACAAATTAATCTTCTTGAAAATTGGTTTAAGCGGGTAAAAAAATCTACTTCTGATTGGGAAAGCATAAATAAAGCGGCGAAATTATCAAAATCGAAGGGTGAATAAGGATGATTATTAATTACAAAAAATCAGACCTAAAGGGCCAAAGTAGCTTGATATTCATTTCGATTGTTACATTCTGTAGTTACCCAATCAACGATATTACCTAACCAAAACATTATGCAAGAAAATATAACTAAGTTTTTCAACACAAAAAGTGCCAACCCTGAGTTTGAGGGAGAAATAATAGAGCACTTAGGTGCCGAAATACTCGCTACTAACGTAATGGATCGATTGCGCAAAATAAGCATGATGGGGCTCGTTTATATTTTCTGGAAAATACCAAATCAGTATGTTTTTTCGAGATATGATCATACCTTAGCAGTAACCCATCTTACTCTTCAGCTCTGTAAAAAACTTAAAATCTCCAAGTTTGAAACTCAACTAGCAATGTTAGGAGCTCTTTGTCATGATCTCGGACATGGTCCGCTTTCACACTCGTCAGAAGGGTATCTTCTACTAAAGTCCGGAGGTAGAGGGAGTCATCAAAGAGGAAATCATTTTTACAAAATTGCTGCGATGCTAGAGGAATGCGAAACCACATTACAGGATAAATTGGGAAATAAAATTCCAGATAGAGAGAAACTCGCCAAAGTGATCTATTACATAACCCAAGGAGTACAACCACCTGAAGAAAATTTATCAGGAACCACAATAAGCAATGAGGTGATAGAAATGTTCAATAGCCCATTATCTCCTGATGTTATTGATGGGGAGAATAGGGCATTCTTGTCGCTTGGACAAATTGAGAAACTGCAACTTTCACCGTGCGATCCAGAGGCATTAATTAACGCGATTTCGGATTACGATGAAGTACTAGTCGTAGATGGAGTTTATGGTAGAAGGCTGTTGAATGATTTCGCTACCCTTCAAGAGAAATTTTATAAACATGTAATTCAAACAAAAAGACTTGAAACTGGGGAAGCAATGCTAGTACGGGCAATAGAGCTTGCTTTTCCCGGAGCGGGTCGAATTAGTTATTCCGATAGAAAAGGTTTCTCAAATTTGACTGATCAAGATTTGATTGCTGCGTTCACTGATGATCCTAACTCGAAAAGCGCAAAGCTTTGGGGAGATATAAATTCCCAGAGGCTATTCGCTCGTCTTTCCGATATACATCCAGAATTATATCGTTGGGCAAATGAAGTTTTTCCGATTCGAAGCATTGGTCAGAGGAATTTTAAGTTTGCCAAGAAGTCATTTGAACAAAGGCTTGCTAAAAAATTAGGTGAAGATGCCGATTATGTAATTGTCCAAATTGTAGAACCATTAAATTGGAAGAAAGAAAATGTAATATTTATACCTCTCAACTTTATTGGTCCCAGAACTGCTACTCGATGGAAAGTACGTTGGGATTCTACTCAGGGAATTTCCAGATCTGAAGATAAGAGATTAGAAATTTATGTGCCACTTACTTAGACCTATCTATTGTTAATTAATAAGTAGCGAACAGTTGGTGGGGAGTAAACATTCTTCGTCTCACAATGTTGATTTTGCGACGAATAATTAGCCTCAAATCGCCATAATCAACTGGAAAAATGAAGTCGTTAAGGCTAAATACTTTCGTGACCAGTCCTATAATAAAAGCTAATTGATATGATCTTATAGGGGATAAAAAACGCTATTTCAATAAATTGAATGTTTTATCGGGGCTAAAGAAAATGTACAATGATTAAAAATAATGTCAGCGGAAAACCAAGAGTCCGATTCAATTGATATTGAAGAGGTAGTTTTAAGAGCAAAAGAAATTATGCTTCGAGATGGAATGCATGTCCCTGCCTTAATTATGGATGCAGACCCTCAAATAATTGTTGGAGAGATAAAAAAATTACCAGATGCAGATGAAGATAAGCTAAATTTATTCCGCTCAATTGGCTTGAAGCTTGCCAAACACGGAACGATTCAACGCTTACGTCAGGTATTTATGGTATCAGAAGCTTGGTATAGCATGCCTAATAATGAATCAGATGAAAACCTGCGACCATCCGAAGACCCAAATAGAAAAGAAGTATTAATAATTGTGGGAGTTGCAGTAAATGAAAATAAAAAATTCATGAAAATCCTTGAAATACTAAGGGATACTGATAAAAAGGTAATTAGTCTTGAGGCAATTAATGAAGTTGTCGCTATGGAGAACAAACTAGCAATTGAAACTCCCTTTTTGGATGCTTTAGTCGACGGATATCAGAATGCTTTTCGTGCACGATATAACTAGCAAATTATTTCTGTATTTGCTACATTAAGTATATGTTGGAAATGAAGGAGGGAGATTATCCTGAAAGGCGGCATCTTCTCACGGATGAAGACCGTGCAAATCTTCCAGATTTATATGAACTGGAAGGCAAAGGATTGGAAGCGCAAGCCTTACTTAAATTTGTTTCTCCGGAAAATGATCCAATTTGGTATGCTGTTGAATTTGATGGCGAAGACCTTTTCTATGGACTTATTGTAGATGACAAAATTGAACTATGCTACTTCTCACTACAAGAACTTGAAACCGCAGAAAAGGTATATGGATTCCCTGTTGACACTGATGATGAATATGTTCCCCAAAGCCTCCGTGAAATTATGGAATTCCATAAAAGTGAAGGAAAAAAAGTTAGCAATGTTGAACTAAACAAACCTGTGATATTTGAGAAACTGAAGTCTTACGCAGAAAAAATTTCTACATGGGACAATGGAATAATAGAAGTTGTAGGAGTTGGAAGTGTAACCAAAGAAACTGTTGAACCGACTGACCCTATCGAACTAATTTGTGTATATGCGCCCGAACCTAAAGATGACAGTGATGGATTCTTTTTGATGGTGAATCTTGCGGAAAGGGAAAGGCATGAGGGGTTATCTGAATTACTTCAAATCCCAAACGACATTGATTTTGGATATGAAATGGAGGGAAGATATTATCTAAATGGAAAGATAATGGATAAACCAGAAAATCGAATTACTATCTGGCGAAAACCAAATGAACGAGAATTTGATAAATAATACTGATTTAAAAGTGCGTGCTCTTACATTTGCACTTGGTCTGCCATGGTTTGAATTGTTGGCGCGAATTTGGAAAATTGGAAAGAAAATCTTTCGAGGGTTTGCGGATGAAGGTATATATGAAGTCCTTGATTATGAATGTCAAATTGAACTAAAAGATACAAATGGAGAAAATGCAACGATTAAGAAGCGGGAAAAAATCCGATATCTCCAAGATTATGTTTTATCTTATCAAGATTGGGCTTGGGGTGATGTAGATGTGTTTCTAAACTATCGTTGCTCCCCTGGCATTCCTGTTGATCAATTTCGTTTAGGGCATAAGACATGTAAACTAATCTCATTAAGAGAATTTAGAAATAAAGGCGACATAGATGAATTTAATATCGAGTGGGACATGCAAAATGGGTTTCTAAAAAATATCGGCTTTTGGGGAACTGGAATAAGATATAACACACAGAAAATAAACCTCAAAATTATTTTTCCACAAGGTAGACCTCCAATAAATGTTTCTATTACTGAGAGCAATTTACAAAGAACACAAATTCTTGGTCCCGAGTCTCGGCGATTGTTGTTAGATGGCAGGATAATGATAGTCTGGGAGAATCTCAATCCCCGACTTCATGAAAACTATGTTCTTAAGTGGGAATGGTAATAAACAAAAGTGACAAGCCCGCGGTGCCTGTCACTCTCTTGCTTCTAGGTATCAGTTCCACCGCCCATAGCTACCGCTCCTTTCTTGGAGTAATAACGGCCGTTGGGATGCTGTGGTGTAGTCTAAGAAAAGTGTGAGGAGCCCACAGAAGCAAAAATATTATATTCGATATCGATTAATTTTTCTAGGTTGATTATTTGCGACTAGGTTTTTTTAGGACGACCACGTCGCCTGGCGCGGGCTTGATATTCTCTGACTGCCTGTTCAGTAGTGACCCAATTTCTCCCAATTTTTGTCCCCCACATATCGCCTTCACGAATTCGAAGTCGAATATGACCTGAGGACATCCCGCTTAGTTTGGCAGCAGCTTCGAGGGAGATTAGATCAACTAATTTAGCTGGATCTTTCTCCACAACTTTGCGCTTACCAGACATTTGGCGTCAGAGTTTTAGTACTATGAAATTGTTTAGGTGCATATATTTTCTTGAATTATACAATGTTCCCAACTTCTTGAATGAAACAAAAGTGGCAACACTAGGGTGAGGGGGGCACCCTAATGTTGCCGAGACAAATTATACTGCGCTTTTTCCAAAACTTGATTTCGATAAAGCAAAATGTTACTCTAAGTTATATATGATTAGAAAATTAACTAGAGAAGAACGGACTGTACTTGCAGAAAAATTAATGGATTGGGGTAATCATGTGTTTATTGGTTTGGTCATTGCTCAATTTGTTCCTGGGGCTAGTCCTTTTCGATTTCATTTCTTAGTGATGGGAATTGTTGGAATGTTAATGGGTTACATATCAGGTTTAATGTTAATGAAAACGAAAGGTGGTGACCAAATATGATAGAAGTAATTATTATGGTTGCTGCCGGAGTAGTAATTATCGGTGCATTGAGTGCATATATTATTCTGCGTGGGTAGAATACATAAACTGGCTTGAAGATACACCGATGAGTTAGGTTTTTAAAACATTGACAATAGAACTGATGTTCTAATATAATCCTGACCCTATGTCTATCTGGCACAAATTATTGTACTGGATAGGCCTGCGTTCTAATCCTGGCCCCCGAACCTTTGAGATTGCAGAATCTCTACATACTTCAGTTACCACACTTGCCCAGCACGAGGGTCGCACTATAAACGAAATTTTTCCTGATCTCTTAGCCGCTGGTCTTACCCAATACTCTACTAATGATCGATTCTGGAAGAAATGGGAATCCTTAACTCCGCGCGAGCAAGAAGTTACAGCACTGCTTTGCTTGGGTTATAGCAACAAAGAAATAGCTGTTCGTATGGGAGTTACAGAAGCTGCTGTTAAATTTCATCTTAGAAATGTGTATTCAAAGTTTCGAGTAAAAAATAGAAGCAAATTGCGCCAGATATTAGCAGGTTGGGATTTTAGTGGCTGGATGTAATATCCCTAATGGGTACCACCTTTGGGTGATGCAATTATTCACCTACCTAGCCTTTTACTAGCCTATTCCCTATCCCCTTTCTATACTTCATTTAAATAGTCAAGAAACACAAATTGGGTTATCTTGTAAATATGGATAACTTATTTGCTCAATCTCAATTTTTAAATAATAGTAATCAAATCCTTCACCCTATTGATTGGACTAGGAGTTGTTTACAAGTTGTAAAAACTATTGGTGAAGAGCATGAATCTATTACCGAGATAATTACGCAATTAGCGTTACATGGTTCTTTTAATATCATTGCTGGGGATGAATGGCTGCCTGATCGCGATACCCTTTTTCGTTCAGTTCGCAGATATACAACCAAAGTTGACGAGATACTTGATAGACCAAAAACGATGCGGCCTATGACATGTTTGCAACTCTTGGATCTACTTGTAGAGGTCAGCAAACAAAATAAGCCAATTTTGATACTTAACTTCTTATATCATTTCTATAACGGCGATGTTGACTTGTCACTACGCAACCGAGTTATAAAACAATGTTGCGAACAACTGAAAATTATCTCACTTTCCAACCCCATTGTTGTACTTGTACCAACACTATCCATAGATGCATATCATCAATTTTTCCCTATTCTTGCATCTTTCGCAGATGAGGTCATTTCTATTGAGCAAAGTGCTGATCATAATAGCACTTCAAAAAAGAAACCTTTAGTATATGTTACAGGCTCTAGGAATCTTACTAATACTGAATTAGCGAATAAGTTGATTTCCGAGATTAAACCTCTTGCTGAATTGCTTGCCCCCGTAATGCAAAAAATCCTCGAGAATTTTTACAATTACATCCTTCAGTTTCGAGCCTCAATTGCTAGTGCAACTAACCTTTTACCTCTTGAAGCTGCCCTACTAGTTATCCAAGCACAAGAACACATAAACAATAACCATGAAGTTGTCGAACTTCATAAACGGATAGATGGATTAGAAAAAAGACTTGAAGAACTTACAAGTATTGTGAATGAGAAAAATTAAAGGATGGCTGTTTGATTTATACGCTCATCCTGAGAAAGGTGTTGTCCTCTGGTTCATTGGAGAAGATAGAAAACCATATTCTTTCCATCAGGATTTTGAGACTGTATTTTACGCTCGCGGATCCGTAGAGCGATTGCATGATTTGGGGGTATTTTTACGAGCAAAACATACCAAAGAAGAAGTAAGACTAGTACGTGTCACGGACAAAGAGGACTTATTTGACGGTCTTCAAATTGTCATGGGGATTAGAGTTTCTCACCCTACTAAATTCAGAAAAATATTTCGCGAAGTGCATGATAACTTCTCCGATTTGATTTTTTATGATGTCGATATTCCGCTCACTGTGCGTTACGCAGCAGCTAATAAAGTTTTTATGATGGCACATTGTGAGATTGAAGCAGAACCAAACGGCAGGTTAGTTAGTGTCAAAGCACTAGATAAACCTGAAGACCTCGATCCTCAATTACCAAAATTGAAAATGCTGAAGTTAAAGCCAGATACTGATCCTTCTCATAAGTCTCCAAAACATTTAATTGCTAGATTCGGCAAATCTTACCTTCAGTTATCGCTTGATAGACCGCGTGAACTTCTAAATGTATTGAATAGCATTTTGTCTTCCTATAACCCCGATGTTATTCATACATATTTTGGTGACTCGTGGATATTTCCATATTTGGAAGAGTCATCAAAAAAAACAGGAATTCCATTCAACCCTAATCGCGACTCTTCTCTATCCGTATTACGTCGTAAAGAAGTTAGTTTTTTTAATTATGGACATGCTCATTATCGTGCTCCCCAAGTTCACCTGCGTGGAAGATGGCATGTAGACATTGAAAATTGTATGACGTCTAACAAATTTCAATTAGTTGGGGCAATTGAACATGCAAGGCTTAGTAGTCTTCCTTTACAAGATGTCGCAAGACGCTCTCCCGGCGCTTCAATTGCTTCAATGCAAAATCTTACAGCGTTGAAGCGTAATGTACTGATTCCTTACGAACATCAAAAAGGTGAAATAGCCAAAAGTCTAAATGAATATTACCGAGCTGCTCGTGGGGGATTAGTTCTCCAACCGACTCCAGGTATTTATCAAAATGTTGCTGTTGCGGACTTTAGTTCCAAAATGGCATCAATCATGATTGAGTTTAATGTTTCTCCTGAGACAGTGGTTGGCATGGATGACACCCGAGAAGGTTTTGAGATTCCTGAATTAGGCATAAAAATCCTTTCTAAATTAGGTCTCGTTCCTGAGACTTTAAAACCAATTCGAGATAAACGACTTGCTCTGAAGGAACGGTTAAAGTCATTAGATAAAAATGATGCTAGTTATCAATCTACTCTTCAACTATATAACGTGATTGAGAAATCATTTAATGACGAAGCGATTGTAGATGCAATAAAGTGGCTTACAGTCGTTTGTTACGGACGATTGCGCTTCGCTAATTCTGTATTTGGACGCCTTAATTCACATGAGGTAGTTTCATATCTTTCAAGAAAAGTCATTACACAAGCTAAACTACTTGCTGAGTCAATGGGCTTTGAAGTCTTACATCTATATGTAGATAGCCTTTTCCTTTGTAAGCATGATGCCATGCGTGAAGATTTTGAAGCACTAGCTGATGCAATTGAAGAAGCCACTCATTTACCCATTGAAGTTGAAAATGTATATTCATGGTTTGCCTTTCCTTGCTCACGGCAAAATCCAAAAATATCTGTTGCAAATCGTTTCTATGGAGTTGCGGCAAATGGAAAACATAAAATTCGTGGTGTGGCCGAACGACGAGGGGATACATGCAGGTTTGTAGCAAATGTACAAAGGCAAGTTATTCATATATTAGCAAAAGAGAATGATATTACTAAATTACCCAACTTATTGCCAGAAGTAGTTACATCTGTACAATCCGAATTAACGTTACTAAAGGCAAAGGAAGTACCTCTGGAAGAATTAGTTGTTAGTCAGACACTTAGCCGTGACCTAGATGCATATAGTGTGATGTCTCCAATGGCGGTTGCAGTCCAACAACTAAAGAACCAAGGTATTCTCCGAAATAAAGGGCAAATAATTCGTTTTATTTATACTGGTCGCGCGCCTAGCGTTCACGCTTGGGACTTACCTATTGAACCTGATCCTCAAATAGTTGACGTTCTTCATTATAAGGAACTTGTTTTTCGCGCGGTATCTGAAGTACTGCAACCTCTTGGCGTAATCGAGAATGTTTTAAGAGGCTGGATATTCAATCAAGCCGGTTATGTCACACCCGCTAATCTAACAAATCCATCTCATCAATTAGTAAAGCAGGAAATGCCTTTATTTGCTGATTTAACCTATCTCAGTTTACATCATACTTAGTTCATAAAATAAGATTTAAGTTTTTATTCAGCGAAATCAGCGAAACGCTGTTAGCGAAATGATTGCAGTTTTGTGTGTAGGCTTTAGTTATCTATCTGGCTTTCCTGAAATGATAGATAATTTCACTTTCCCATCATCTTCGAGACTAATCAAAGCACCCAATAACCTCTCCGCATCCCATTTGCCAGTTTGAACAATGTCTTTCAGCAAAACATTTTTTCGTCGCAAAGCCTTTAATAAGGTTTGGCCAGATTCCAGATGGGAAGCTTTATTCAGTATTCGTCCTCCAAGCATCTGATCATTGATCTTTGCAGCCTTTATTGCGATCGCAATTTCATCGTAAAGCTTCAATACTTTCACTGAATATTCACGATACAGATCAAAGTATATGTTAATGCCCTTCACAGATAACGCCTCCATCAGCTTTCGGACAATTACTTCATACCGAGTGACAAAGGGATTTACATTAACGTAGGGCTTTAATGTTTCAATATACTCTTTTATCAGTAGCAAATAATCCGCTAACTGAACCCACTGTATATGCTGATTGATTAACTCAATGACCTCTTGAAGTTCAGCAATACTTTTGTCCGCTTCAACAAACAAAGCTTTGTTTTCACGAATATCTTCAACGATAGTAGATGTTAAATCCCGCTTTGATAATAACTTCAGCATCTCATTTATAGTTGTAGATAGTTTGGTTGACTTATCGAGCATAACTTTGGATTTTAGAATAATTTTTCGTTGCACTCCATTAATATGTGCATCAATAAACAGGCCCGTTGATGAAATTGGAATCTCCTGATTAAGTAAGTCACTCTTCTCGTATAGATCCGAGCGATATTTTCCAAGTAAACCTTGAATTTCCTTGATGATGACTGGCCGTAAAGACTGAACCCTTCGCTGAAATTCTAAAATTCGAATTTGTGTTTTTGTGAGTCTGGACATGTCTTTTACTTTGGATAATTTTTGAGAAATCAGATCTTCTAAATCTGGGAATTTGACAAGACTGACCATTTCTGATGCTTCGATTTCACTGTCTCTTGCTATTTTGACCAGCTCAGCTTTCGACAAAGTCTGAGCAGCCTTGAAATGTCCATATTTGTCCTTTTCTATATATCCACGGAGTAACAAATATTCCAATAAATAATGAGTTTCTTCAGGAAGATAGCCAAACTTCCTCGCTTCTTGAAATAAAGCTTCTTGTTTGAGGTTCTTTTTATCAGTTATTATTTTCAGGACAACGCCTTCCCCAATATGACTTTGAAATCTTATGGCCCCTTGACTACCTATCCAATCTTCAAGAACTGCAAGTCTATGAAATTGCCTAATTTGGCTTTCAAATCCAGCGTGATTTCGAAAACCAAAAACCGCAGCTATCTCAGACTTCTCACCTTCGAGACGTTCCAAGCCACGCGTCTGAGCAAGATTCGATTTCTTTAGTGCATCTATATAGGTTTTGCATATCGTTTCCCATTGATTAGAACTAATAAGGGTTTGGTAATCTGGATAAATCTGTTTTAGTACATAAAAAATGGCTTGTTTTAATGCCTGTTCTCCTCTAGAAACAAAATTTATTCCAAGACTTGCAAACAACTCCGGACCAAACATAACAGAGATCAGGAAGTCATTTAGCTTCTTCGAATATGCCTGAATCCTTTGAAGTTCGCCCTCGGTAACATCATCAATTTTAGGCGCCTGAGAGTTTATGTAATCAATCAGAGATAAAACCACCGCTGGTGACATCTCAACTGGTCTAAGATAATCCTCAATCCAACGAAGGTCACGTGGCATGGGTATACCGAAAGGTAAGTCGATTCTTAATCCCAGAATAAAGGTCTTATTCTTTTTGTCAAATATAGGTTCAGTATTGTTTTCCGTAGATCTTTGTAAAACAAATACAAAACGAAAATCGTACGAGTCTTCAGGTCGTGAAATTTGATCTTTTTTTCTACATATTTCAATTGCGATACGTCTTCGAGGAAAGTCCTCAAAGAAAGATCCCTCATATATTTGTGTATAGCTACCAGATGGAGTAAGACGATAGTTAGGTTCTTCTCTACTCCATCCAGATAATATATTTCGAAATGGTGGGAAAATCGCAGAAATCGCATATTGGGCAAACAGAGCGACTGCGCGATCCGTAACAATTTCACCCTCGGTGATCTGCATCCAATATTTCTTAAGGATAATGTTTAATTTATTCTGCGGTTTGCCCACGCGTTGTAAATCTATTAGGGCGATACCTTCAGGTAATTCGGTAAGTACTTCCCCTCTAAGTGCATCGGATAATTCCGTCAACACATTGCCTAATCCATAGGCGTCAGCGACCTCTTTTGAGCAACCTCGTGGAAAGGCTGATATCAGCTTAAGGGCTTGGAGTCTTTTGGAAGAGGTTTTTATATATTCATAACTAGTGAGTTCAGTTACGAGTGAAGCTATCTTACTCCGGTCACCATCAAAGCGTATATCCCCACTTAAAAAGTCATCGATAAGATCAACCGGAGTATAAGATCTTTGACGCTTTGAATAGAGATGAGCAATTCTTTGAAAGATGTCTATTACGGTACGTGGGCCATTACTAAGATCATGGCGTTCACAGATTTGACCAATAGAATCTAAAGTTGCCTTATCAACTATTTTTGAATTTTTTCCCGTAAACTGGAAATTTTGAGCATATTTCGTCCATAAGAGTGATGCAAATTCTCGTTCGTAAGCATCTGTAAAATCAAGATATAAATTATCCTCTTTTATTCGATGCAATATATCTCCCGCTCGTTCTGACAAATTCCTCTCGGTATCTGGATCCATAGTAATTAATAAGCCGAGGGGCAAAGTGCCACGGGTTCTCAACCCCCAGACCAAGGTACGAAAATTAGTAATTACAGTTTTATTGATATTTCCAAGAAACTGTTGAAATTCATCAACAATGATCAGCAATCCATCAAAACCAGATTCTACGACTATATGAGTGAGTTCCTCAAAGAAACCCAAGAGATGATTGCCTGTAGCATCAATGTGAAGATAACCCCGCTCGATTTTGTCTTCTATGCTACGCAAGGCCGTGTCATAATTTATTTTATAGTTAATTGTGTCTTGTTCAGCTAGCCGTTTGGCCGATGAGACCAGATAGGATTCGTAGGCAGATCTGACTTTCTTTGCCCCCCGAGAGCTATGCCCTAATCTATGTTCTATACCCGTCGCAATTGCCTTTCCCATCTCTGCGATCGAACTACAGCTGAACGGCAGAACGGTTAAAATTTTATTTTCATTGCAAACTTGCCATGTATCTATAGCCGCACTGGTCTTGCCGTATCCAAATGGAGCAACAATACATCCTATCGACGTTTTTTTTCGGAGTAAGCGATCCAAGAAACGTTGTTGATATGAAGAAATCTCCTTGGGACGCACATATGTCAGTGCCTCCTTGCTATACCTTTCCTGGGTTTGTTTTACGCTTGTCGCACTGAAGCCGCCAACATGTGTTCCAACCACTGGAGCCTTATTCGCAATAACTGATAAACCTTCAATAGAATGTGGCATAAGTTTCTCAATTCTCCAAAGAATTCCACTCGAATTTTGACATAGATATCTTATCGCCACGCTCGCGGCGTACATCTACACAATTAAAGCTAGCTTCAGCAAGTGAAAGCATTTCCGAAAACTTATCCGGATTTATTAAGCATAATCTGCAAATCTCTTCACGAAACGAACTATCGATTGTTACATAAGCAAGATCGACTGCGCTTTTCCTTCTGTATTCGTGGTTTAGTGCTAGAGTAAAAAGTTCGATTGAACAATACTCTCGGCGAACGAATTGTTGCTCTGTTCCATGAACAACAACACAATTAGGAATTAACTCAACCAACCAATTAATCACCCCAGAAACACTGGAAGCACTAAAAGAAATTCCGTTTTCTTCAAATATTGTAACTGCTTCTCTGGTAACATGATTCACTAGACTGTCACGATTGATAACACTTGGAGCAGAAAGCCACAGTGCATCGCAAACTGTTCTGTAACTCCATGAAAAGCGTTTATTGGGCTCTAGATCAAAACTGGAATAATATAGAAAATGAATAAATTCAGCAAGCAAATCGCGTTGATAAATAATCAATCGAGATATTATTTCACCTTTATCAGTAAGCAGAAATCTGTCATCTTCTTCACGCAAAACGTCAAGTTCCATGAGAGATTTTATTAATTTACTATAATCTTTACGTTCTCTAAGTCGAAATCCATAAATATTTGCGGAATGTTCTAACTCTTCTTGGGTCTGTCCCTCTGGCTTAGACAAAAACAAATTCAAGAGCTCATACGTTAATACAGGTTGCAGATCATGACGTACATGAAAACTTGTGGGTTTCAACATTGTATATCTATTTCCGGAAATTTGAATAACGAGATTTCTGCACACCAACAATTTCAGGTACAAAGTTCTTCCCTGCATTTAGCAAATCTACAGTGTCAAGCAAAACATATAAATTGTGCATCATTTGATATAAACGGTTGGAAATTAATTTATCAACATCGCTACAAAATGGACAATCATGTCCTGAAGCATCCCGTAATTCTAAAAATTTTGCTTTAGTATATGCCTCTCCTCCAATTTCACGAAGCATTCTGCCCGTAATATTACGACGTCCCATAAAAGGCAAATAAACATTTCCATATCCTGCTGTTCGACTCCAACAGGAACTATCAAAGCTATCAATCCCAAGTTCGCGAAATAGTGGCAATACTGTTGGCGTCCCAATCCCAAATAAATGAACCCGCAAACCGTATTTCTCAGTATGGCGTTTTAGAAACTCTATCATTTGGATCGATTGTCGGGTAATGGTATTGATTGAATTATTATCTCCGCTAGTCCCAAAGCTCCCAAATCCGACATACGAAACTCCCATTTCAGCATAAGTTTCTACACACAATAAAATCTGTTCCAAAGTATGGCCCTGTACTACGGGTATACATTTCTTCCGAAGGTTTTCCGGCATCTCGGTCTGAAATAATTTACTAATGGTCACAGTAGCTTTTACCCTGCTATCTACTTCCTCTACTGATAGAGAGGAGGTAGGTACGTAGTCGGGTAATACATACCAGTCAGCCCATTGATTACTTATGTAAAATTCCATTAATTTTTGATATAGTGATTCGTAAGTAACGACTCCCTGTTGAACATAATATCCCCCAGAGTCAAAAATAACCCCGCCTGGTAATTCAAACATCTCTTTCATTAAAGTGCTTACACTTGGGCGAGCGAATAAGGGAGTAAATATGGTACGGGAAAATGGTTGACGTTTGTCTCCGGATGTCTCCCAAAGATGAGCAATTTTCCTTAACTCATCTGCTCGATGTGTCATTGATGCAACGAATTCCATTAATCCTCTGCCTTATCTATTTGAATTCTCCAAACATTTAGGCTTCTCGTCTTTCCCGGCTGCGTTGCTATGCAATGAAAACCAAGTTGTTTATAAAACTCATTGGCGTACAAACCAACAGGGCATTTAAGTTGAATATAGGACCGGGACATTTTCTTACTTTCATTTATCAATGCATTTACAAGTTCTCTTCCTATACCTTCTCCACGAAACTCCTTACTAATGCATATTTCAGCTAATGTCGTCTGCGTATCCTTCTTCCGATGGCGATATATTAGAAATCCGACTAATTTGCCTTCAATTAGGCTGACAAGAACTCGGTCTTGCTCCACTGCCTCTTGAATTTGGATACGCAAAGTAAAACCCAACTCGTGACGATTGGCATCAGCGATCTTTTTAATAAGGTCAACATATTCTATATTAGCTTTAATAATCAACTTTTTAGCCTTAATGATCGTCAACCAAGTTCTGGGCAACCAGTTGCCCAGAATTATTATACCCTGTGCATTGATAGAAGCCACTTAAAACTGCAGATTGCTCGCCGGATGGTGTAAAATCCCAGTAATTGTTTTTTTGACTTCTGGAGGGTGTGTTGTATGATCCGTGTTTCCGGACACATTGACCCAAACAATAGTGAATATCAGGCTGCCATCAAACTTGAGCAGCTAATCATCGAAGCGTGGCCAAGTCTAAAAGATAGTACAGAAGACCATATTTACATATTAGTGGGGATAAAATGCCATGGACAACGTGTGCGAGATGTCGATTTACTTCTATTAGGCGTATTTAAGTCCGGAATAACTTATAAACCCTTTTTACAATTTATCAATCCTAATGGCGAGATTCAGTTGCCGGAAGAAATTGTTGTCGAGAGTTTTTGTTTTGCAATTGAGGTAAAAGAACACTCCTCCCCTAACATTCGCTTTACGGGCACAAACGTAGAGGTTAAATATCCTACATCAAAGAAATGGCACAATGCCACACATCAAAATGAAGAACAAAAGCAATCCATTATCAATTATTTGAGGTTACAAGGCTTTAGACGAGTCCCATGGATTGTGCCGTTAATTTGGCTGAGAAACGTTCCTTCCGTAGATCTCCCAAACCGACCACATAACATATTGGGAAGCGAAGCGAATTGGTTGTTATTCATCAATGTTGCTGGACAACTTCACGCACCCCAACGATATGCCGGACAATGGACACTTAATTCTGACCTCGAATCCCGTGAAATGTTGGAAAATATCGCGTTGATGCTCACCAAGGAAATTACTCCAACGAACATGGATCGACGGCGAATGGAGCAAATAAATCAAAGACTTTCCCTAGAGCTTGGCCTAGATTCATTGGTTGGCAAACAGCTAATGATATTGCGTGGTCGAGGCGGTACAGGGAAAACAATTAGTCTTTTGCAATTAGCTAAGCACCTATATGACGAAAGAGCTTCAAGAATATTAGTACTTACCTATAATCGCGCACTAGTTGCAGACTTACGACGATTAATGACAATCATGGGAATTGGTGATGTTGCCGCGGAAAAGAGCATCCAAATTCAGACAAGTTATAGTTTTTTCTATCAAATTATGAAAACGCTGGGAGTTATCGTGGCAGGTGAAGGTGAATTCCTAGAAAAATATTCCGAACACAAAAAAGAAATACTGCGACTATTGTCTTCAGGCGTAATTACATACGAAGATATTCAAACAATGCTGCAATCTGAAGCATACAAATTTGACTGGGATTTTATTTTTGTCGACGAAGGTCAAGATTGGCCAAGTGACGAGCGAGATATACTCTTTAAGTTATTTGGTTATAATTTTTTTACAATTGCGGATGGGATAGATCAACTAATTCGGGAAGACATACCAGCTGATTGGCGCGGTGATCTAAAGAAAGAACAATATAGAATATTGCCGTTGCGACGATGCTTGCGGATGAAGGCAGGCCTTACATCATGTATCACGTCTTTTGCCGGAGAATTTGGTCTACAACAATCTGAGTGGGAACCAAATCAGCTGGTCCCAGGCGGGAGAATAGTAATTTTCGAGACTGATAAACTTGAATCCACTGAAGAATTAATTCATGAAATCATGAATAGTGCGAAACAAGCGGGAAATGAGCCTATAGATCTCTTGGTTTGTATACCTTCTTCCATGAGTCAACAATTATCTATATCCTCCTTAGTCAATGCAAATTATGTTCCAGGACTGCTTCAAAGCTGGAACATAAAGACGTGGGATGGTACTCTTTCCATAGGAAGAGATTCTTATCCAACAGATAACGACCAACTGAGAATTGTTCAATACGAGTCTTGTCGTGGACTGGAAGGTTGGTCTACGATATTGTATGGACTGGACGAGTTTTATTTAACTAAACTAAATCAAATCAGATCAAATAACTCAAATGACTCGGAAGCCAAATTGCTTGCTGCGAGATGGCTCATGATACCTCTCACTCGCGCAATGGACACGATGGTAATACAGGTGAGTCGCAAGCAGTCCATCATAAAAGATGTATTAAAGAAAATTACGCTCCAACACGAAGAGCTAATCGATTGGCGGCAGGCTTAGATTTGTAAAAGGACCTACATGGCTAGTTATGAAGAGTGGAATGAAGCATTGTTAAAATATGTAATTTCAGGGATGCCTCGAGGATCCCGTATTTACTTGGCAATTGACGATGAAGCGATTAATTTCATTTCCGGCACGTTGAACACCTTACCGGGCAATTTTCTCGAAGTAATACAGGAACGCTGCATACGTAATAATAATGTTCGTTTAAACCATTTATCTGTAGAGCCCATTATCTTTCAGGAACAACATCACCAAACTCCCCCATACTTTGGGTTTCTTTGCTTTATGGTACTTGCAGCTTATCGTATGGGTGATAATGTTGATCAAGGCGTTGCTAGAGGGGATTACTTCTATCACTTTAATTCAATGTTGGGCCTTCCGGTTGATCAAGGCAGGCCATCAGCAATGGAAGGTGGAGCAGAGAAAAGCTTATGGGAAAATTGGAATAACTGGCTAAGAGTTAATGGTTATGAACCCACAGCTTCGATGCGTGGTGAGCGATATTTTACATACGCCAGATCCCAACCGCTGCTCAGACAGTCAGATAAAGATTCATTATGGAACTTTTTTAGCAACTATCAAAACAAATATCCTGATTTTTTGGATAAAGATGAAATCATCCTGAAACTGCGTCATGATTTCAATTATCTGACTAAATATTTGCAAGAGCTGATAGAAGTAGATGGAAAACTTGGCTCTCAAAGATATGAAGCGCTGGCGGATGCGATATTCGAGGTTTTTGGAATGTGGGTGGCAAGTGGAAAGCAATCCGAACGCACTGAAGCGTTTAGAGACACTTTTAGTAACCCTCTGCTGATGGGTTTGTATCGAACTGAGAATTTTCGTTCAAATGAATCACAATTTTATCTGCTACCTAAACAGCCGAAGCGATCCATTCAAGATATAGAGATAACAGTTACATTTAAAAGCGAAAATGCAGCACTAATTGTAGATAGGCCTGGTTGGTTTGAGACCTTGAAGTGGAATATTGCGATTGATGAAATCGAGAAGGGATTGGAATTAATTACAAATAGTAGCCGTGTAGCCAATAAATTAATTTTGCCAAAAAGAGATTTTTGGATTTTATTGCCCGACCCGGAATTCCGTGATTCCGGAATATTTGCTTCATGGGAGGAAAGGCCCGAATTAGGTATCCCTTTCCTGCTACTTGCAAAAAAGGAGCTTGAAACCGACCTCAAAGTCTTGAAAAATGAAGGATTACTGGTTTGGTCGAAAACCCCGAAAGAAATAGGTGCTTGGTTGGAGTTTTCCGATCTTGTAGTCGTTAGTGATGCTTGGACCGGTGTCTCCATCGCACAAAAAAATTTATTAAACCAACTGCGACCTCGAAACTCGACGACTATTTCCTTAAATGGTGGACTGAAAGATCCCAATACCAATGCCTGGCTCGTCAATCACGGACCTGAGATTACAATTTTTACATTCGAAAGAGACCTTGAACTACAGATTATTAGAGTTGGTGAGGACGAAGTTTATGAAAGTTTTACTGTAAATTCTAATGATAAGAAGCAACCCAAATGGGATGTGCCTGGCCGCTACCTAATTCGAGCAAGATCTGAATCCGACTCTGATTCTGGCAGAGAACGACAAGTAGCCATTATAGACTGGGACGCTATTACATTGTCGACGCCGGAAAAACATGGATCAATACAAATGGAGAATCAATCCATATTTGGTGCATGGGTTAAGGAGGGATAGAAGAGTATGGATGAGTTATGGTATCGAGGTTACAGAACGCGCGGGACACCAACTGCTATAGCAGATAAGGTTGTTAAGGAGATTAAAAAGAGGAATCTCGGGCAATATGCTCCTAGAATCTGTACAGAACCAACAAAAACAAAACGGCCAGATGAATTATATTTTTTTATCGCGATAAATAGTGAGGTAATTGGACAGCCTCCATCAGAAATTATCGAGTTGGAAAAGTGGTTACGCTTACAACATATTAATATATTCCCCGCTAGTGAATGTATTTTTCAAGAGGATTTCAAGAAGCATTGGCTTCAAAGATTTAGAGAAATTGCCTATACACGTCAACTTGCTGAATGGATGCCTCAGGCAATTGAAACTTCTATCGATTACAACCCTTTTGATCTGTCTGAAGAACCTGTTCCAGACGAAAAAGCGAGGCAATCTTACAACCATCTATTATATTGGTTATCAGCCCACGGAAACGGAAGTTGGCAAGGTTATCGGTCTGCTTGTAAGGAACTAAAATTGGAAAAAGCCAACGAACCAAGATTTCTTTTTCGCCGATTACGGTCTTTAGGACATAGCGAGTATATTGACGAGGGACACTGGACCATTGCCCCATCCTGTCTTGTTAAGATTGAAAGTGAAGATCAGGATCACAAATATTTTATCGCAGGTGGGCAGTCTCCAAATTTAATAAATTCGTTTCGAAATCAAGAGGTAACTGCTCAAAGTAACCTTGGAGCACCAGATAGTGTCTTCATCAGTTTCAAGTCGAATCTTGAAGTTCAGACTCTACTCCCTGAAATTTCGCGACAGCTCAATACGCAACTCATGTTGCTTGGAAATATGTCTAAGAAAATAGCGGATTTGCTACCTAACATTCAAGGCTGGCAACAGAGTTTTCTGAGAGAAATCTCCATATTTCCAGAACTCTATAAAATCCTAAAGTGGACGGGAAAAGATTTCTCGAAATGGGTAAAGTCTCCTGATGAATTTGGGATGTATAAATTAACCCATCATAACGTGGACGGTATCCCAGTTGATTATTATTACTTTTTTGACCCAGGTCAAGGCAAATGGTTTCAGGGAGACTGGTACGGACTCAGGTACTTAGCGAATCGACACTTGGAACGCATTCCAATTTTCATTCATGCTTATCCCGAAAATTATTTCTATATACCCATAGGCGATCGTATTCCAGATATATACGAAAGATCATTAATTTTAGCATCTGGAGAATTGCCCACAATTCATAAGGATGGGATAATTTACAAGAATGTATCTTTATCCCTAGCTGAACTCATTGCTGCCAAATTAGGTGCACGTATTGATCGGAGAAACGATGTTACATGATGTAGTTGGTACTTATCTGCGCCTCGAAAAGATTTACCGAATGTATATCAAAAGTGCTTTTCCGCTACGTGATGAAACACTTATAAACGAGCGAGATGAACTTTTGAGAAAGCTTGGAACATTGAGCCAGGTTCCTTTACTGGAGACGGTACCTGTATATGCAGCTGCCAGAAGTACAAATGGGGATATAGACATAGATCAAGCGAGTGCCGAATTAATAGAGGCAGGTCTTCCCGCGGGTTATTCCGATCTTAAAAACCTTGCAAAAACGCTATTCCCGTCTTCGCGTCCTTTATATCAGCATCAATGGGACGCCTTAAAAGCGAGCGTAATAGATTCCAAAGATGTTGTGGTAACTACAGGAACTGGCTCAGGAAAGACAGAAGCTTTCCTTTTGCCTTTGTTGGCCCAAATAGCAAATGAATCTATGATTTGGCCCAACGCATCACGTCCATCATCAACTAGAGAGTGGTGGCGCAAAGCCGGTGCAAATCGAGTCAAACAATGGGAACATATGAACCGTCCAGCCGCAGTGCGCGGGCTAATCTTGTATCCATTAAACGCGCTGGTCGAGGACCAGTTAAGGCGTTTACGCCAAACCCTTTCCTCTACAGAAATTACTAATTGGTTGGATCGTGATCGTGGTGGAAACAGGATTACCTATGGGAGATATACATCGCTTACATCGGTTCCAGGCCCTGAAAACTCTACTACACTAAGTCGGTTGAGGCGGGAACTTAACAAGGTCGATGAGTCTTATAGGAAAATCATAGATGTAGTAGATGCAAACCCTGACGATGAGGCCACATCCGAAATGCAATGGTATTTCCCTGATCCCATGAGTGGGGAAATGTGGTCTCGTTGGGATATTCAACAGACACCCCCCGATATCCTAATTACAAATTATTCAATGCTAAATATCATGCTTATGCGGAGCATAGAGGATTCAATCTTTGATTCTACCCGGCAATGGCTTATGGAAGATCCTGGCAAAGAAAGCGGGAAGCCCGAAAGATTGTTTCATCTGATTATCGACGAACTACATTCTTATCGTGGAACCCCTGGAACAGAAGTTGCCTATATACTTCGTCTGTTGTTAAACCGTCTTGGCTTAGATCCTGAATCTAAGCAATTGCGCATATTGGCTACTTCAGCCAGCTTGGATAATTCAAATGAAGGCAAAAAATTCCTCCAAGAATTCTTTGGACGTGATAATTTTGAATTTATTAAAGGCGAACAAGAGCCTCCCAGAAAAAACGCCCGATTTGTTCTAAGACAACACCAAAGAGCCTTCGAAAATTTCGCCGCAAAAATTCAACCAGATCCTCTAGACCCAATGAGTCCTCCCTTCGAAAATCCTCTGGCCATATCGGATCTAGCCATGGAGCTAAAGTATCCTAGCAATGATCGAGTTGAGCCCAAAATAAAACTTGCCGAAGCCCTAAATAAACTAGGTGCAACGGCGGATGGATTTGTCACTGCTGCTGATATTTTAAGAGATGCGAGCCAGAGCCTTCACAAAGATGAAACGGTAAGACCAACAAAGATTACAGATCTAGACAAGGTATTATTTGATTATTCATCGAACGATTCTGTTTCCACAGAACTAGTCTCGCCAGCTATGCGTGGATTCTTGTTAGCATTGGCGTTTTCACAGAATAGGGAAAATAAAGCTTCGGCCCAACCTGTCCGTGGACATTTATTCTTCCATAATCTACAGAATTTGTGGGTTTGCAGCAATCCCGACTGTTCTCATCCTTCATGTGCAGATCGACAGGATCCGAAACCGTCTGTAGGAGCGGTCTATGCATCACATAGGCTAACATGTGATGCTTGTGGCTCAAGAGTTTTAGATTTAATTGTTTGCGAAGTATGTGGAGATATTTTTCTTGGTGGATATCGACAAAATATTGGACAATCTACAGACGTCATAACCGCAGACGAAATTAATTTAGAAGGTGTACCAGATAAAATAAGCACTAGACGAAAGTACACAGATTATGCTCTTTTCTGGCCCAATGACTGGCAGACAGCTCCAATTCATGTTTATAAACAAGGCGATTTTGACCGAGCTTGGGTTAAAGCCCAGCTAGATCCTACGTCAGGTCTGTTGGTTAAAAATACTAAAGGTAAAAATCCAGAGGATGGTAGAGAAGGTTGGACTTACACACTTAAAATTACAAGAAACACAAATACTGAAAAAGTTAAAGAGGAATCTGCATTCCCAACTCGTTGTCCCCGTTGCGAGACAGATTTTTCAAAACATGAAAATAATCCTACTCCCCTAAGGAACCATCGCACTGGATTTCAAAAAGCTGCACAAGTATTGGCCGGGGGGTTAATGCGCGAAATGCCTGAAGCCAATCAAACGGGAGCTAGATCAAACAGAAAACTTGTTATATTCTCGGATAGCCGTCAAGATGCAGCAAAGCTAGCAGCAGGTATGCAACGAGATCATTACAGAGATCTAATTCGCATGGCCCTAATACAGTCACTTAGGACCTATTGGAGTGATTTAATTGGTTTTCTACGTACGCTGAAATCAATGGGTCCCATACCGTCATCCCTACAAGCGATAAACCCTGAAATTTTTGAGGCTCTACAAAGTGAATCTACCGCGGCGGTGGATAGCTTAGCACGGCAAAAATTTTCTGAAAGTCACAGCGATTTATTGACAGAAGCGCTAACTTGGTGGTTGAATGTTTCAGGAGTTAATTTAACAGCAAGAAAGTCATGGCTTGCACTCCTTGAAGACTACCCAGGAAAAATTTCGCTGGATCGCTTAGCTATTTCTTTGTCTACCCAATTGTTAAAACTCGGCGTTAACCCGGGAGGCGTGAGTCAGGAAATTCTTGTTTTTGAATCGGAAAAGAAGAAAAAACCTTGGTACGACTGCTATGACTGGAACAATCAGGATACTATTCTTCCAATTAGTGAGCCTTCGGATGCTGGCAGAGATCAACATCTCAAAGATATTCATTCTGCCTTGAGAGCGGAGTTAATGTACGCCTTATTTCCTCATGCCGCGCGAACAATTGAAGGTCTAGGACAGGGTCGTGTTACCTTCCGTTCAGGAGATAACCAAACTCCTACTCAGAAAATTATTGAGGCAGCAGATCTGACAATACGTATGTTAGGTATTCGACGACGACACCTTTATGCTAAATCATCGTACTGGCCAGGGAACGATACGACATTGCCGAGCTATTTATTAAAACATTTAAGCAATGTCGGGATTTCTGATAAAGAAGTTCATCAAGAATTGATAAAAGCTGGCGTAGGCATTCCATCATTAAGCAATATGGTGATTAATCCAGCACAATTATTCATTTTAGAACCAAAGAAAATAATAGAGGAAAGATTAACTGGCTGGAGATGTCCATCATGTCATGCCTTCTATTTACATGAAGCTACAGGCATATGCATAGATTGCAAACGTCAGATAAAACTTGAGAAAGCCCCCGTTCCATTAAATTTTGATTACTATACTTATTTATCAGAGCAATCAGGTAAACCTTTTCGTATGAATTGTGAGGAGTTGACCGGGCAAACAGACAAGAATACTCGCCCCGATCGTCAGAGATGGTTCCAGGATATTTTTGTTCACGGTGAAATCAGTGCTGTTCAATCTGTTGATTTACTAAGTGTGACGACGACAATGGAAGCCGGTGTGGATATCGGATCTCTATTAGCGGTAATGCTTTCTAATATGCCGCCTCGAAGATTTAATTATCAGCAACGTGTTGGACGAGCTGGACGACGAGGTACGGGCGTATCCTTCGCAATCACGTTTTGTCGTGGACGTAGTCATGATGATTATTATTTTCAGCACTTGGAAAGCATCACAGGTGATGCCCCACCTGTCCCCTATATTGATGTGAGCAACAAAAGTGAAAGTATTTTCAGACGAGTTCTGGTCAAAGAAACGCTTCGGTTGGCATTTAAGTCTACTGGTATCGCTAGCCAGATCGCACAAACTGCCAATGGCGCAGATAGCGTGCACGGAGAATTTGGATTGTCAACTGATTGGATTCCTGTTCATCGAGAGAGAGTACTCAACTGGTTTAACGACTCGGCAAATGAAGGAATTCTTGAAAATATTATTGATGCCCTGAGCGTACAAACTGAATGGGGATTAAACCAAAACTTCAAGAATTTCCGGGACGAAATGGTAACTTACTTAAGAACAGAGCTTGTAAAAATTATCGATGAGACATCTACTAGTTCAAGCTATATTCAAACGGCTTTAAGCGAAAGGCTTGCCAACGCAGGCTTATTACCAATGTTTGGTTTCCCAACTCGAGTAAGACCTCTTTATACAATATGGCCTTATTCATCCCAACCTTGGCCACCTGAATGGGGCGTTGTTGATCGTGATTTGGATATCGCAATATCACAATTTGCACCTGGCTCACAGACGGTTAAAGATAAAGCAGTTCACACAGCAGTAGGAGTGGTTGAGCTGCAACCAAATGGTCCAATTGTGGCAGTCAAGCCTGGCTTGACACCTAGCTTGAGTGAAGGGAACTCGGAAATTATTGGAATCTGTAACTCCTGTTCTGCGGTTACTAAAGTTGGTCCGTCTCCTATCCCTTTCAGTGGTGGTGTAATACCTCCGCTACAAACTTGTCCAGTGTGTAAGAGTAACACTTTGCGTCCGATAGATGCCAGAGAACCTCGAGGATTTTTTACTGATCAGGTTCCAACAGATTTTGAAGGGCAGTTTGAATGGATGGCAAGATCGACTCATCCATCTATGTACTTCGATGCAGATCAATCACCTACCATCGTTCGAAATACCAATATCAAGTCGTTCAAGAATCAGATTGTTTCGATTAATGACAACGGGGGTGTAGGTGGTTTTGATTTTTATACAGCAACGGTTTCAAGAAAAAAGAACGAAGGAAGTGGAGCATATTCCATCAGGCCAGAATATCCAACTGATCCCATTTATAAACCTGTACGAATCGATGACAACATGTCCTGGAGAATCGCTTTACTGTCTAAGAGACCAACGGACATTTTATTGGCTGGCATCGATAATTTCCCCGAAGGTATATATGCAGATCCTCAAACTGTTGAAGGTAGAGCAGCCTGGTATTCCTTTGCATTTTGGCTAAGGACGATCGCCTGCGTTCAGCTTGATATTGACACGAATGAATTACAAGCCGGATTTCGAACTTATCTTTCCAATGATCGACCAGGCGGTGAGGCATTTTTGTGTGATCAATTAGAAAATGGAGCTGGATATTGCACCTTCTTAGGACAGCCTGCTCAATTTGAAAAGTTACTTGAACAGGCAGATTCTTCAACGATTAACTCCATTGCGGCCAAGTGGCTAGATAGCCCTCATGGCGATGTATGTGATGTCTCGTGTAATCAATGTTTGCGAGATTATGGAAATATGAGCTATCATCCTTTGCTCGATTGGCGCTTAGCACTCGATATGGCTCGAATTGGGCTAGGCAATATGAAAATAGACTTGGTTAGCAATTGGGGAAGTAGCGTGAACCCATGGAAAAAACTGGTAGAAATTACCCTTCCAAAGATGCTTGTACAATTGGGTTATGAGAATCGGACGAAATTCGGCCCCCTTTACGGATATGTTCAACCATCTCGTCAAAAAATATTAATTGAAGCGCACCCTTTATGGACGGCTAATCACGCTGATATTTTGACTGCTACTCAAGAAGCAGCACAACAGAACCCTGGATATCAAGTCAATCAACTAAATCCATTTCGTGCCATACGCCGACCAAGCGATTACATTATTTAGGGTTTTCAGGTTTTTGACTTAATAGATTTCGCCAGCGAATCCTGTTTTTCTAAATTTCGAAAAAATCTTTATGGAAAAGGAAAATAAATTGAATTCGAAAAAGACTTATTATTATTTTGACTTTGTATTGGCAATTTTTATTGCCGTATTACTTATTAGCAATATTGCTTCCTCTGCAAAAATCATAGACTTAGGAACAAAGATCTTTAGTATTCCCCTTGCATTTGATGCTGGTACATTACTTTTTCCGATTATTTATATTTTTGGCGATATTTTAGTCGAAGTTTATGGCTTTCAACTCTCTCGTCGGGTAATTTGGCTAGGATTCTTTTGTCTTGTAATAGCTTCTACAACATTTTGGATAGTTAACAAGCTACCAGGGGAAGTCAACTGGCAGCAGTACGCAGGTGATTCTGCATTCACGGCCATTTTAGGAGGTATGAGCTCTGGTGGAATTGTTTTAGCAAGTTTGGCTGGTTACCTGCTGGGCGAATTTAGTAATTCAGTTATACTGGCCAAAATGAAAATTTTGACGCGAGGGCGCTGGCTATGGACAAGAACTATTGGAAGTACCTTAGTTGGCGAGTTGGTGGACACTTTAGCTTTCGTGGCAGTAGCTTCAATGTTTGGCGTCTTCCCTTGGTCTCTCTTTGTTACTCTAACATTGACGAATTATGTTTTCAAAGTGGCCATAGAGATCGCTTTTACACCGTTGACATATGCAATCGTAAACGGCCTCAAAAGAAATGAACAGATAGATCACTATGACTATGATACAGATTTCAATCCATTTCGGATATAGTTTGTCTTAGATATCATCCTAATTAACTCTTGAAAATTCATATTTTCATCATAACATTTGATATGTAGAATGATGTTCTTTGATTTCATATATGTTTGAAAGCATATTTATTCCCATATCTTTATTGCTAAATCAATTTTCTCAAATGTACCCGAGTATATAAGAGAGATGTCATTTACAAGGCATGTTCCTGTATCTGCTTACTAAACTCGTATTTGACGATTATTCTGTAAATAGTAACTGCACGCAGGTCTCTATACCCCATGACTTCCTTGATCATTTTTAAGGTAGCACCACCAATGATGTGGTGGACTCCAAAAGTATGCCTCAGGCTTTGAACACTTGCATTAACAATACTCGCTTGGAGCATATACTTCTGCACAATTTTTTCTACACCTCTTGGGCTTAGTGTTTCTCCATCCCGATTAATAAATAGTGCTTGGTTTGAAACTATTTTTCTTCTATTGAAATAATTTGCTAAAGAAACGCAGACCTTAGAGTTCAAGGGTATTACTCTTCCTTTTTTCGTCTTACTTCCTAATATATGGAGGTATCCAACATTTTTCATTTCAGGATAAATATCAGCGGGAAGCTCGACATCTTGAACAGTCAATTGAGTAAGTTCAGAAAGTTTAATACCGGTCTGAAGCAAGAGCTGAACTAGTGCAAAATCTCGAGGGTTTTCAGAAGACGCTTTTAGCAAGCGTTCAAATTCAGATTTTGATAGATATCGCAGATTATTGGCTTCCGAAAATGGTGGAATAAGACGTTTTGAAAGATTTACACTGATATATCCGTCTTGATAGAGATACCACAAGAAAGAACGGATTGAAACAACTTTGCGTTTACGAGTTGATCCTGCAAGTCCTCTTCTATCAAGTTCTGCTAAGAATCGCTCAAGTTGTGGAAGTCCAACATTTTTTACTTCTTTTAGTCCGCTTTGCTCTAGAAAATTAATTAAGTCTTGAAGATCATTAATGTACTCTACCCTAGTCCTCTCAGCAAAATTACGGGAAGCAAGATAGATAGTTCTGTATTCTTCAAGAGCTTGTCTAAGTGTTATTTCCCCCATCCAAAATCATTCTAGCATTTTCTAATTATGTTCGTCAAACCACAACTTTGTTCCCCTCTTACCAGTCACGCCGTCCAGCCGTCGCGCGGGCTCATAAGTAGGGCGCAATTTGTGTGGTTTGACGAACATATTGTTTCTATCTGTTTCTTTTACTGTGTGGATAATAACTTGATCTCAAACTTTTAACTTGTTAGTGTAAATAAGTGATCTGGAAATTGCATGGATAAATGTCGAAAGTGTCTTTTGGCATTCGAGTAATAACAGTAATATGGGAAGGATAAATCGAGGGCTTTTTTCAAGTCTAAGAGGAAATTGGAAAACACCTAAAGCACTGTATCAAGGATTAGATGCAGAATTTTCTTTTGACTATGATCCCTGCCCTCCTAAACCGACTTTTGATGGATTGGCAAGTGAATGGGGAATGGTAAATTTCGTTAATCCTCCTTACGGCTCTGAAATTGGAAAATGGATTGAGAAAGGATATGACGAGCATCTAAAAGGAAAGACAGTAGTTTTTCTCATTCCTAGTAGAACTGATACGAGATGGTGGCACAATTTTATTTTAAAGGCTGATGATATAAGATTTATAAAGGGAAGATTGAAGTTTGATGATCAGAAAAATTCTGCACCATTTCCAAGTGTCATAGTAATTTTTAGTTAAGTTTAATAAAAGAATTATGGAGAATAGGATAGGTCGAAAAGACGATGAATCACTATATCAACCAAAAATTCATAGTGAGCGGATTAGAAGTCTTTATCAAATAAAGTTGGCTACTGGAATCCCCCTTACTGTATTGTTAGATATGGCTATAGAAAAGTTTTTACAGGAACAAATAACAATAATCGCTGAGGCAACAAAAGAATATGGGGAAAGAAATATTACTTGAGGATTTCGATCCAAAACCTGCAATTAAGAGGAATGCTGAAACAGCCAGAGATTGGGAATTTTCAGAAGATGCAAAGTACTTATATGATATTGCAGTCATATTTAGGGATAGACTCATTGACCCTATCGCTAGAATTGAACGAACTCAAATGCCCGATCCTGTAATATCGTTTGATGATTTGAGAAACAGTAAAACTTTGGCGGCATACACGATTAATAGAAATGCACAAGGGTTATTGGACGAGATAACTTTTAATACTGCACATTACATTCAGCAAGATGAAAAAATGGTTTGGCAATATGGACGATGGGCACAACTAGAAACTTTACTTCATGAACAGATTCACCTTTGGCAACAAAGGGTTGGAAATAATCCCGTTCGACCTGGACGTTCTCACCATAATAAAGAGTTTGTAGAAAAATGCGAAAGTTTGGGCCTTCATCCCTTACCAAATGTTGGTTGTCATATTGCAGTAGCAGATGGGGTGTTTGCACAACTAATGGGAGAAATGGGAATTGACCGTCCAGATGACGTTCCAAGAGAAAAAGAAAAAAAGAGGGATTGGTTTAAGCCTGAAAAAGAGAAAGGTAGATCAACATTAAAAAAATGGGAATGTTCTTGTGGGCAAAAAATTAGGGTAGGAAAAGATAATTGGCCAGGAGCAATCTGTAAAGAATGTAGGACGGAATATAAGAAAGTAGATCCTTTAAGTCATGTGATCTATGAAGCAAGAAAAAGTTAATATATATATTTTCTAAAGATTATGGGGCCTATTCCAGAAATAAAATCAACAGTGATATCGACATACTCGGCTTCCAATGGAATTATCCCTTCAAATTGCATTCCAATATTATTTGAAGAACCATCCCTAATCTGTCCCTCAATAATTCCAAATTTATCTTCGCAATAAAATATTCCCGAACCTCGGAGTTTATACTCATTTCCTAAATTATCTTTTGCGTGAAATCCTGTTGCGTCAAACCGAACATCATAGTCGTTATCACTGTTGTTCTCGACGATGATGATGAGCGCAAAGCCGTTATTAGGCTTCCAACAAATATTTCCAGGCCCTTGAAATTCTTCGTTTAGATATGCATAAACACCATCGGCGAGTAAAACACCTTCACCTTGATCATAGTAACCTTTTTGTGTTGCTGTTGGAGCGGGTGTAAAAGATGGCTCAGCAGTGAAGGTAAATGTAGGTAAAGAAGTTTGAGTAAATATGGGTGTCGGAGTATCAACGGGAGTATCAGTTGCAGGAATGGAGGTGGCAGTGATAACGATTATTTCAGGAACAGGCGTAGCGCCACGACCAAGATTGTAAGCAAAATATCCCACTAAAGAGATGATAACTAAACTCACAATGGTAAAGAATACTCGTCTAAAAGTTCTCCATCTATCTGTTGGTGGAGGAAGTTGTTTAGGAGGAAGAATCTCAATTATTGGTGGATCTTTTGGATTTTCATTATTATTTTTTTCATCTACGCTAATCACTTTATCACCCTTTTGTTCTTCTACACTATCTTCATTGATATGAATATCTTGTTCAAGTTCTGTAGGTGGAGGAGGTAATTCTCTAATGCTGTCAGGCTCATTCGCTATAAATTTACGCATTAGCGGAAAGACATTTTGTTCTAAATATTGTAATTTCTCTAAATTATTGAGATGTTGGGGAACTTCAAATCTTTTATTTGCTCTCGTCGTGTAACGCTGTACCCATTTAATACTATATCCCCACTTCTCAGCGATTTCTTCATGCTTTAGTCCTTGGGATCTCCAATAAAGGACCGCCCACTCGCGCCTGTCTTCAGGATTAGTGCTGTGCGCTAATAGCCAAATCGTTGATTCAATATTATTCATAAGTTAATCCTTAGTGCGCTAAGGTTCTGTTTAGCGATTGTGCTTGGAATTGAAATCAATATGATTGACGTAAAAGGAGACAAGAATGAACACAAAAATTATTTCATATGAAGCACGCAGAGCAATACAAGTCGGATACAAAAATCATTGGCGTTTTCGCGTTGTTGGACAAGGAGAAGTACCTGTTCAACCTTTCTATAAAGATGAATGGGTTTTTGAGCCGGTGAATGTCCCTCAAGTTGCTCAAGATAGGATTGAGACATTGAAAAGGTTCGGTTTTAGTTTCAAGGGGTTTGTGATTGCTCATGAAGCTCCTCGACTTTTACCCGCACCAGCACCGAAGAAACAAGATTTTAAAAACAATCAGACTGTCGGTATTTTACCAGATGTAGAAGCATTACTAGGCAATTTACTAAAAGGATTGCTGTTTTTCTTGACGTTCATCTTTCAGGTAGCACTCCTTGACCCTGCATTGATTGTAGTTTTGGAAGATGGCACTTGGCTGGAGGTAATGACATGGTACGAATGATTAATTTCCTAACTTTGATGCAGTTGATAAGCCAAGTCTTAAGATTCTTCCTTCCTTGGATTGGCAGGATCATTATATTTATGGTCAGCTTCATCCTCACTTCAGTTATCAGTTTTTGGAGTGGAGTTCCCATAATAATAGAAAGGATTGCCAACGAGTGGCTAGATCGAGCTGATGCAGCGAGATTTCCTTCCGAATGGGATCGGCAACTTTTCTTCACCTTTAAGTTTTTGGCTTTCGTAATGATTGTGTTGGGATGGGTGATTCTGTCTTTTATTACTGTTTGGATTGTGAATTTGATTTTCTAATGTAGAAAGTCTAATGTGGATATATGGCGGAAGTTTGTTTTCCAAACTCCTCGCAGAAAGGTCAAAAATGCCTATGTACTCTATTCCCGTAGAGAAGTATATCGAAGCCTCCCAGGTATTTCATTGGGCGACTAAAAGACATTTTCAACTATGGTTTACGGGCAAAGAAAGTAATCGACATCGACGAACCGAAAGTGTTTTGCAAAAGCTCTCAAAACAAAGAAAACTACGAAGCATTCGTTACGGTAAGAAATTAATTTATGTTGCTCCAAAACATGTAAAAGGTAAAACAACAGATGAATTATATGGGCTTTCAAAAGTTGCGCATGGTCTAGCCTGCACGGAAGGATTGGTTCGTTTTTATAGAGCGAGGACAGATGGTGTGGTCGTGGCTGAAAGGTTCTTCTATGGATGTGGATCGGTTCCTGAATGGGGAATTATTTACCCTGAGCGAAGAATGTTACTTTTTGAATATTGTACAAAAAATAATTTCTTCTTTTCAGGAAAAATCCGCGGTAAGTTGCAAGCCTATGCAAGAAATCTAGAAAAGATTGAAGAAAAGTTCGCTGCGAAAGCACTCGTGGTTTTTGCCTGTGATGTACCGAAAGGAGTGGTAGAAAATTTTGTACTTGGGGAACGCCATGCCGGCTCTGTCGCTGGCGCTCCTCCAAATGTATTTTTTGTCGATCACGCCACCTTTCTGAAAGTCCGCATTGGAGAACAATTGACTGCGCCTATTTATTATTGGAGCGATGGAAAACAATATCCGTTGAGACAAAATGTTTGATTTAGACTTTTTTAAGAAAATTATGTGGCCCGATGACCCTGCGTTTCCGAATAGCAGGACTATCTCGCATGATGAACTCTTGCCTGATGGTCTTACCATGGGAACTTTATATATTGGAAGGCAAGGTACTGGCAAAACTTCCTCACTTGCGCGGCATCTAGTGGATTATTTCAAAGCCTATCCCAACCGAGCTATCTTTGTTCTTGATTGGTCAGGGTCAATTACAGACAATATTCTTTCACTCATTTCAAGTGAATCGGAAAGCGAGAAATTTATCAAACGACTTGTATACGATGAAATGGGACATCCAGAATTTACTGTACCTATGCCTGAGTTTTCTCATCTGTATGGCTTTGGATATGAGGAACAAGTCCAAAGGGTTTCCAATAACCTAACCAAACTTGCTCCTGAACTTATTCGAGATGCACCGTTCCTTGCTGGCTTAGGTCTTCGGGAGATCGCACCTCAAATATTTCGAGTGCTTACTTCCATTACTAACGAATATGGAGAAACATGGCAAGTCACTGAAGCTAAGAAGCTCATTGCAGACCCACTTCTTTTAAGAAAATGTGTTGACCTTTATGGGTACAAAGTCCCTGAAGCAAAGTGGTTCTTGGAAAGAATTTTCTTGGCAATTAAACCAGCGGAAAGAGAGCTTCGGTCATATGCGCTTACAGCTCTTTTAGGAGCAGTTGAACCAGCAGCAACACGTGCCCGAGTTGGCTTCTATCGTCCAGCATGGACTCCAAAGGAAGCTATCAAAAAGGGACTGATAGTTTTGGTGAATGGTGCAAGGCTCATCAATCAGAAGAATACACAACATTACTTATTTACACAGGTCTATTCCTTAATTATGAGCGAGATAAATAAACGAACGCCAGGCGATCCAAACGATGAACCTGTAGCTCTGGTAATGGATGAAGTTTATTCTTTACTTTCAATACCTGGCATGGCTGAAGAGGTAGGTATGCTCTCCCCGCTTTATCGCTCAAGAAAATTGGAACTCTATATTGTTTTACAAGCTTTATCTCAGCTTGCGCCGACATTACGTCAACAAATTTGGTCTATTGGAAATATTGTTTCGTTTGCAGTTAGCAACTTTGAGGAAGCGTTTGAACTTGCACAACAGATATTTCCCTACGATCCAGCAACTGTGAAGTTATCTGCAAAAACGGAGAACCAAAACCCTGTCACAGAACCAGATAGAGGTCAGTATTTGAAAATTGCCAATGACCTTCAAAGGATGCAGCATAGGGAATGCATTATCAGAAGATATAGATCGGAAAAGATACTCGACAAAAATGTGCTTTGGGTAAAAAAGACAAAAGAAATTTCAAATTTACCTTCAAAGTCAAACGTTGATGAATTGAAAGAGAGAATGATGCAAGAACGTGGTGTAAGGATTCGTGATGCTTTAGAAGTTATCAATAAAAGAAATGTAAAGGCAGAAACGCAATCCAAGCCACCAGCACTTTAAAAAGGCTTCTACGGGCTTGACCCGTTGTAAGCAGGTTAGCCGAAAGGAGGTGAGACTATGGCGCAAATACTCCGTGATGTATTTAGTGAGTTGTGGAGCATTATCAGTCTGCAACGACCTAAATACAAAAGGCCGCCCTTTTGCCAATGTAGACATTGTGGTCAATGGCATTTAAAAGCGACCTTGTGAGTTGCGTTGATGGTCGGCCTCCTTCGGCTGGCCATCGGAATTAATAATATGAAAGAAAACAATAAAAATCAACAACAGAATTTTCAGCTCCCTCCTCTTTGGTGTTCTGCGATATGCAGAAATGCCATGAATGAGATATGTGTTGAAAGCTGTGCCATAGGAAAGAATATGTCAGGTTTTGACCCAAAACCTAATATATCTCTTTTGGATATGCCTCGCTTCCCTATCAACGACACGAGCGAAATGACGAAAGAAGAACGATTTACAGTTGTTGCAATTTATCTGGCAAAACTAGTTGATTATTTCCAAGGAGTTGAAAATGAATACAAAGACCTTAATAATGGAAGACACAATCTTAACAGTCCCAGAAGTCGCACTTTATTTAAAGATTTCAAAGTCGAAGATATATTATCTAGTATCCATGAATCAAATCCCTCACCTGAGACTGGGACGGAACGTGAGGATCAGACAATTAGACCTTCAGAAGTGGCTAACTCAACAGACTAACTCGTCCTCTAAAACATTTTCAGTATCTAGCTAAGATAACTTGAAGATTTTAAAAACCATTAATTCATATCAAACACTTAACAAGATAGCTTTATATTTTCATCTCAAATCATATAATGCTGATTGGTATTTATCGCCACTATGTTTGAAAAAAGGAAGCAGTGACACGTAGACGTTCTCGCGGTGAAGGTTCTATTTATTACCGGCAACCCAAAGGCCTTTGGGTTGCAAAATTGACTTTACCTAATGGTAAGAGCAAACTGAAATATGCTAAACAACAAAAAGATGCTCGTGAATGGCTTGTTGAGCAGCAAAACCAACTTAGAAAAGGTTTATTACCTCGTAATAATAATGTTACTGTAAGCGAATTCTTTAACAGTTATTTAGAAAACGTAGTGAAACACAATTTACGTCCCAAAACTGTTCAAGCTTATGAATCGCTCATAAGAATTCATATTCTGCCGGCTTTTGGAAAGATGAAACTTGCCGACCTTCAGCCAGAGAATCTTCAATGGTTTTATGCACGAAAACTGGAACACGGCTTATCAAAACGGACAGTTCAATATATCCATTCTGTAATACGTCGCGCATTAAAATATGGACTTAGATGGGGTGTTATTTCTCGGAAAGTAACTGATTTCGTCGATGCTCCCCACCCTACGCGACGAGAGATGAGTGTATATGACTTTGAACAAGTTATTAAATTTCTGGAGTTTGTAAAAGAAGATCGCTTTTATACGCTATACATTTTAGCCATCTTTGGCTCTTTTCGAGAAGGTGAGTTGTTGGGCATTCATGTTGAAGATTGTGAACTTAGTAAAAGAACTATAAACCTAAAACATGCTGTGCAATATCAGATAGGAAAAGGTGTTGTTGTAACTCAGCCAAAAACAAAACAATCCCGTCGAGCGGTGAAACTTCCTGTTTTTGCTAACAATATCTTAAGGGATTATTTGGGTAAGCTAAATAAATCTCAAGGGCTAATTTTTACAACTGATACTGGCAATCCTATAAATCCGCGATTCCTTGTTAGGAAGTTCAAAGAAGCAATTGAAGGTGCAGGTTTGCCAGATATTCGCTTCCATGATCTAAGGCATACATCTGCCACTCTTCTTTTAAAGGCAAAGGTACATCCTAAAATCGTTCAAGAGCGTTTGGGGCACGCAAGCATCGTACAGACGATGGACACATATTCGCATGTGCTCCCAGACCTTCAGGACGAGGCAGCGGACCAATTAGATCGACTGATAAATCGGCAGAGTTGATTTTTATAAAGGCATCCTAATCGTCTAAATCCTTGACAAGATACCAGATTTGGATTTATAGTTGGGTCATCCCTACCCCCCTAGGGGGGGATAAGATATCTAAAATGTTTGCATCAAAAAAACAGAGGTAAAAATGGATAACGAAAACACACTTAGACGATTAAAAACGGCAGAGGGCCACTTACGCGGCGTAATTCGTATGGTGGAAGAAGACGCTTATTGCATTGACGTGATTCGCCAAATTCAAGCTATCGATGCAGCGTTGAACAAGGTTAGCACGCAGATTCTTGAGAATCATTTGAATTCGTGTGTCATTACAGCTGTACAAGGCAATGACAAAAAAGAACGCCAGCGTGTGTTGAAAGAAATTACTGAAGTTTTTGAGATGTCGAATAAAGTTTAATCTTCAAGGAGCTCAAAGTATGTTTTACAAAAAAATAGTTATAGCAATGTCAGTCCTTTTCCTTTCAGCATGTGGAAGTAAGAACTCAACACCTGCAACTGAAATCACGGTGGATATGAATGAGTTTTTATTCTTGCCTGCATCTATCACAATCCCTGCCAACCAAGCTGTAATATTAACTTTTACAAACAGTGGCGCACAAGAACATGATTTTGTAATTGAAAAGATTAGTATCACGGATATGGAAATGGAAGGTGCTTCATCTGGTCAGCAACACCACATGGGAGGAGAAACCTCAGAATATGACCTTCATATTTCTACCGCATCTGGTTCAACAAGTAAGTTAAGTTTTACAGCAACTGAACCTGGTACGTATAAGATCTTTTGCTCCATTCAAGGGCATGAAGTGGCTGGTATGGTTGGCGAATTGATTGTCGTATCACAATAAAAATATAAACTTTAGGAGAAAATAAAATGACTACTGTAACGTATAACGTCCCTGCTATGCACTGCGGCCACTGCACACACACAATTGAAACTGAAGTGGGTGAATTACAAGGGGTTCAATCTGTAAAGGCAGATTTGAGCACGAAAAAGGTTGAAATTACTTTTGATGCACCTGCTAGTGAAGATAATATTAAATCTTTGTTGACTGAAATTAATTATCCAGCAGAAGGTTTAATTACTTTGTAATTTGATAGGGGGGTGAAAATCCCCTATTTCTTTTGATTAAGAGGCATTATGAACGACCCACATGAACATCATTATGAATCTATGAAACACGAAGAACAAGGTATACCTGTAGTTAACGATGTGCAAAAGATGGATTCATCTCATCAAGATCATTCTGCTCATGCAATGCATAATGCAACACCTTCACAGACAAATGCTCATGCTGGACATACAGATCATAGCGGGCATGAAGATATGTTTCGCAAGCGATTTTGGGTCTCTTTATTATTAAGTATTCCAGTATTGCTTTACACCCCCATGTTGCAAATGTGGTTTGGATTCATGATGCCAGAGTTTGTAGGCAGTCAGTGGGTGATGCCGTTATTTGCTGTAATTGTCTTCATCTATGGCGGTGTGCCATTTATTCAAATGGCCATGCCAGAGATTCGCAATCGTCAGCCCGGTATGATGTTGTTAATCTCGCTTGCGATTTCAGTGTCTTTCATATATAGCCTTGCCGCTTTGGTTTTCAATTTAGGTGAAGGGTTCTTTTGGGAACTCGTTACATTAATTGACATCATGTTATTAGGGCATTGGATTGAAATGCGAAGTGTGCGTCAGGCTTCGGGCGCATTAAATGCTTTAGCAAAATTAATGCCTGATACTGCTGAACACATTATGCCGGATGGTAGTATTCATACCATGCCAGTTTCTTCATTGAAATTAAACGACCTTGTACTTGTCCGCCCTGGGGCGAGTATCCCAGCTGATGGTGTCGTAGCAGATGGCGAGTCAGATGTGAATGAGGCGATGATTACAGGTGAATCACTTCCAGTTAAAAAAATCGTTGGTGCAAAAGTAATCGCCGGTAGTATTAATCAAGATGGAAGTTTGCGTGTAAGTGTTTCAGCCGTCGGCGAACAAACCGCATTGGCTGGCATTATGCGTCTTGTCCGTGATGCACAACAAAGTAAATCGAATACTCAAATATTAGCGGATAAAGCGGCGGGCTGGCTTTTCTATCTTGCGATAGGCATTGCCGCATTAACTGCTATTTTATGGACGATTGCAATAGGCTTTGATCTTTTCACATTGGAACGAGTGGTAACAGTTTTAGTAATTGCCTGTCCACATGCTTTAGGATTAGCAGTTCCGCTTGTTGTTGCAATTAGTACAACCTCTGCTGCACAAAACGGAATTTTGATTCGCAATCGTTTGTCCCTTGAAGCTGCGCGTGAAATTAATGTAATTATTTTTGATAAGACTGGCACACTCACGAAGGGCGAACAAGGAGTAGTTTCTATTAAATCAAAAGATGTAGATGAAAATCATGCACTTGCCCTGACTGCGGCTGTTGAAGCAGATTCCGAACATATTATTGCAAGAGCGATTCGCCAAGCTGCAAAAGATAAGAACTTACATTTACCTGTTGTTTCTGACTTTGAAGCCATTAAAGGACGCGGCATTTATGCAAAACATAATGGAAAAGAGTTGTGGGTTGGTGGGCCTCGCTTACTTGAAATGCTGAATCTAAAACCCGATAATGAAATTTTGTACTTTGCTTCTTTGGCAGGTCAGAAGGGTCAAAGCGTTATTTATCTCATCGTTGACGGAAAGATTGTTGCCGCATTTGCCTTAGCAGATGTCATTCGCCCTGAAAGTTACGAAGCCATTAAAAAATTAAATGAAATGAATATTCAAGTTGCCATGCTCACAGGCGATAGCAAAGAAGTTGCCAAAGCCGTTGCAGATGAACTTGGAATTAAATTGTATTTTGCAGAAGTATTGCCTGAACACAAAGACCAAAAAGTAATTGAACTACAAAAGCAAGGTAAAAAAGTAGCCATGGTTGGGGATGGCGTCAATGACGCTCCCGCGCTCACGCGTGCAGATGTAGGCATTGCTATCGGAAGCGGTACAGATGTGGCAGTTGAGTCCGCAGGAATTATTTTGGTGAAGAGCAACCCATTAGATGTAGTAAAGATTTTTAAATTAAGCCGTGCTAGCTATAACAAAATGATTCAAAACCTAATTTGGGCTTCGGGTTACAACATTATTGCTTTACCACTAGCGGCAGGTGTGTTGGCATCAGCAGGAATTTTGCTTTCACCAGCAGTTGGGGCCGTATTAATGTCAATCAGTACAATCGTCGTTGCAATTAATGCTCAATTATTACGACGTATGAATTTAAATTAATAACCATATCAAATAAGGAGATAGCGATGATAACTACAGTACATGACCCCGTTTGCCACATGGATATTGATCCCGCCACAGCTGCGGGCACATCCGAATACAATGGAAAAACCTATTATTTCTGTTCGCTTGGTTGCAAGAAATCGTTCGACAAAGACCCTGAGAAATATCTCAGTAACGATGAACATTCACATAACCACTCTTCATCAATGGACTAAATACGAATTGTTAGAAACATCACTCGATAACCTACAAAAACCGCTTGCGAAAACTGTCTGTGGCGGGAAAATAAAAGACACCGCAGGCTTTCCTTCCGCTATTTATGAAGGCGAGCAGATATATTTCTGTACCCGTGCTTGTTTGCGTGTGTTTGAGGAAAACCCAAATGCTTTCATTGCAGGAGAGATTGAACATCCACTGGATGATGAATGATTCGATGAGTAACATTTCTTTAACTTCGCCTAAAACATTGAACTTACATTCAATTGCAACTTGGATGTCTAATCATTTATTTAAAATATTTTTAGTTGTTTATGGCATTTGGGTTATTATCCCTTGGTTTGCACCTTTAATGATGAAATTGGGCTGGACATCTTCAGGCGATACGATTTATTTCATGTATTCTTTTTTCTGCCACCAACTACCACAGCGCTCTTTTTTTATATTCGGTGAGCAAAGCATGTACCCGTTAAGCGAAATACAAATAGTTTGGCAAAATACCACTAACCCAATGATTCTTCGCCAATTCATTGGTAATTCGACGATGGGTTGGAAAGTAGCTTGGTCAGACCGCATGATTTCATTTTATACAAGCATTTGGGTTTTTGCACTCATCTTTTATTGGCTTAGAAACAAGATAAAAGGTATTTCTTTATGGACTGCACTTTTGTTATTGCTGCCAATAATTTTAGATGGCGGCACACATACCCTCAGCGATCTTGCTGGCATTGGTAACGGCTTTCGCGATAGCAACCTTTGGCTTGTTCAAGTAACAAATAATAGTTTTTCTCAAAATTTTTATAGCGGCGATGGATTAGGTTCTTTCAATTCATGGGCTAGATGGATAACAGGAACATTAGCAGGGCTTGCAATTATTTGGCTGGTTGTGCCAAATATCTTTGAAATACAAACACTGAATAAAAAATTAGATCAACTCAGTTTTGAGTAAGAAGAGCGTATTTCGTGACCGATACTATCACCTTTGATTGGGTAAGAAATTTCAAGCTATCTGCATTCATTTTGATTGCATTTAGCATATTTTGGATTTACTTCTCACGCAATCTATCTTCAAACATCATAGATGTAGTATCTGCTCCCCGTGAAGGATTTCTCGCTCCCGACTTTACCCTAAATACTTTAGATGGAAGCCAGATTACACTTTCCACATTGCGTGGGAAAATTGTAGTAATTAATTTTTGGGCAACTTGGTGCCCGCCCTGTCGTGCTGAAACCCCTGCTCTACAAAATTCCTTTGAACAATATAAAGATGTAGACATTGTTATTCTTGGTATAGACCTCGCCAATCAAGATTCTATTGATAATGTAAAAAATTTCGTTCGTGATTTTACATTGACCTACCCTATTTTGTTGGATATAGAAGGAAAAGTCGCGAATTTATATCAGAACAATGCATTACCTTCCACTTACTTTGTTGACCGCGAAGGAATTATCCGCACCATAATTATTGGTGGGCCGATGAGTGAAACGGTTATTAAATCTAAAATAGAAGCACTATTGAAAGAAGAACAGTAAATGTTTCCATATCTGCGCCTTGGTCTGTTCATTTTGCCTTTGGCAAGTTTGTCGTTACTTATCGGATTATGGGTGAGCATCTCGATTATTGAACGAGAAGCCTCTCGGTTAAATTTAAAAATTAGCCTTAACGACATCATTTTTTATAGTTTATTGGCTGGTGCAGTTGGCGGACGAATAGGTTATGCCTTAGAGTTCCCAACTCTTTTTATTTCCAAACCTCTAAGTTTGTTTTCCTTATCCCCAACTACCCTATCTCCAATTTTCGGCGTAACTACTGGTTTAATTTTTTTTCTATCATGGATTCAAAGAAAAAAAATTCCCTTTCTATTGGCGCTTGATGCAACAGCACCTGGCCTAGCGATGTTTATGGTTTTTGTAGGTATCTCCCATATTTTTAGTGGAAATGCCTATGGCGCACCAACAACTTTGCCTTGGGGTATTCATTTATCCAATGAATATCGCCATCCTTCTCAATTTTATGAAACCCTCATTGCAGTGGCAATATTCTTTATGATTCAAAAAAGAATCCTACACCATGATGGAAAAGGCATAAACTTTTTATTTCTAGTTGTACTTTCTTCTTTGGCTAGTATTTTTCTCGAAGCCTTTCGAGGAGATAGCAATTACTGGTTCGCAGGACTTCGAGTAGCACAAATTATAGCCTTCCTCATCATGATAATAAGCCTTTACTTCATAAACCAAATCATTATTAATAAAATCGAATTTAAAAAAAATATTTCAGAAAGTAAAAAATAAATGTCTACCTCTAAACAACTTACCCTCCCTATCACAGGCATGACTTGTGCCAACTGTGTCGCCACCGTAGAACGCAATCTAAAAAAGCTAGATGGCGTGAATTCTGCTGTCGTAAATCTTTCGTCTGAACGTGCCACAGTAGACTATGATGATTCAAAACTCCAAATAAAAGATTTTATTGCACGAGTAGACCGTGCGGGCTACGGCGTTGCTACTGGAGATGCTGAATTAATCATCAAAAGATTATCAGATGATAACGATGCCCGCATTCTTGAAACTGCTTTGTCAAAACTAGATGGCGTGTTAGAAGCCAGCGTCAATGTTGCCAATGAAAAAGCAAAAATAAAATATATTCCCACCATCATCACCCAAGCCGAAATTCGACGAACTGTTACAAACACAGGTTTTGAAGCGGTAGAACTCGGCAACGAAAGTGAAGATGTCGAAGCCAAAGCCCGCGAACACGAAATCAATGAACAAAAACGATTGTTCATCATTGGTTTAATTTTTACAATTCCACTTTTTGTTTTTTCCATGTTGCGCGATTTTAATATCTTAGGTCATTGGGCGCATGAAAGTTGGGTAAATATTTCGATGATGTTAGTTGCCGCGCCTGTTCAATTTTATGTCGGGTGGCAATATTATGTTGGCGCATATAAATCTCTTCGCAATGGCTCTGCAAATATGGATGTGCTAATCGCTATGGGCACATCAGTTGCTTATTTTTATTCAATCTTTATTGCGTTTGGCGCACTTTCTGGGCATGTTTATTTTGAAACAGCCGCGGTCATCATCGTTTTGATTCGGCTCGGAAAATTTTTAGAAGCCCGTGCCAAAGGACGAACCTCCGAAGCTATTAAAAAATTAATTGGACTCAGACCCAAAACCGCACGCCTCATTCGCGACGGGGCAGAGGTTTCTGTTTCAATTGACTCTGTTCTTGTCGGTGACATTGTGCTAGTAAAACCAGGTGAAACCATTCCAGTAGATGGTGTCATCATCGAAGGACGAAGCTCGATAGACGAATCAATGCTGACGGGTGAATCATTGCCTGTGGAAAAGAATCAAGGCGATTCAGTGATAGGCGCAACCTTAAACAAACTTGGCTTGATTAAATTTGAAGCCACGAAAGTTGGCAGAGAAACTGCTTTAGCAAGAATTATTAAATTAGTTGAAGATGCACAAGGAAGCAAAGCACCGATTCAAAAGCTAGCAGATCAAGTATCGGCTGTGTTCGTGCCAATCGTAATTGTGATTGCTTTACTGACTTTTGCAGCCTGGTATTTCATTGTTCCACTTACCAATTACCAATTTACCGATTCTCCATTCACGATTGGTTTGATTAATATGGTTGCAGTTTTAGTAATTGCATGTCCTTGCGCGATGGGACTTGCTACACCAACAGCAATTATGGTCGGTTCTGGCAAAGGCGCAGAAATTGGAGTCTTGTTCAAAAATAGTGAAGCCCTAGAACGTGCAGGCAATGTAAATGTTGTTGTATTAGATAAGACTGGCACGATTACAAAAGGTCAACCAGCAGTTACAGATATAGTGAGAAGTAGCAAGTTACAAGATACAAGTTACGAATTACGCATTACGGATAACGAATTATTAAGACTCGCCGCATCTGTTGAACGTGGCTCTGAACATCCACTCGGCGAAGCGATTTGGGCAGAAGCTACTACACGCGGATTAAGTTTGGCAGAAATATCGGGGTTCAAATCAACCCCTGGGTTTGGCGTGCAGGCTGAGGTCGAGTCACAAAGCGTGATGGTTGGGAATAAAAAAATGTTTGCAGATAAAGGAATCCAAATTGCGGATTTTGAATCTGAAATATCGCGTTTGCAATCAGAAGCCAAGACTGCCATGTTAGTTGCGATTGATAATCAATTTGCTGGAATCATTGCTGTAGCAGACACAATTAAGGAATCATCAAAAGATGCAATTGCAGATTTACATAAAATGAATCTGCAAGTGGTGATGATGACAGGTGATAACCAAAAAACTGCCGAAGCAATTGCCAAACAGGTAGGTGTTGATACTGTGCTTGCGGAAGTTTTACCAGAAGGAAAATCTTCTGAAGTTAAGAAACTTCAAATTACGAATCACGAATCGCGAATTACGAATATCGTTGCCATGGTCGGTGATGGAGTAAACGATGCCCCGGCACTTGCCCAAGCGGATGTCGGTTTAGCAATTGGTACTGGAACCGATGTTGCGATGGCGGCGGCACCGATTACTTTAATGAGTGGCGATTTGCGCGGTGTTGCAAAAGCAATTAACTTATCACGAAAAACATTATCAACCATTAAACAAAATCTGTTCTGGGCATTTTTCTATAACGTAGTGTTAATTCCCGCCGCTGCACTCGGATATTTAAACCCGATGCTTGCGGCTGGTGCTATGGCATTTAGCAGTGTCTTTGTGGTAACAAATAGTTTGCGATTACGAAGTGTGAAAATATAACTAAACTTTGATTTGAATTTTAGATTAGGTATCTATTTCTGATGATGTAATACGCTCTTCATATTGTTTACGCCAACCATAAGTTGTCATCCCTCGTGGTTTGTAAACTGCCAGCACAGTTGTGATGATTAATGCGATTAGAGCTGCACTGGATGCAATCACCATTTGAACTTGCATTTTATATAAATCATCACTGAATACGCCAACCTGTATTGCAATATCTGCTAAATGATTAATCGGTTGCATATGCAATTGCATGATCCCTGTACAAAGAATAGTGATTACGAGCTTTACTAGTATCCAATAATGCCGAAACAAACCCCATGGAGTTCCTAGTGACAAAATAGGTCCTGTAATGAGTGGAGCAAAGCTTAACGGAACGATTACAAAGCGAGCAATTAATTCCATCGCGAGATAATCTGACCTTATTAAAAGAATATCTTTGCTAGTTATGCCAGAGATTGCAAGAACTAAAAAAACAAGGACTGCACCCAGCCAACTTACTGTGAAAACCACATGTGCAGTCAATACAAATTTACGAAGACCACGAGACATTCTTTTAAAGCCAATCTGTTGTAAATGACATATTATGACCACCAAAACTATTACCAGTTAAATGCATAATGACTATTATTATGATCAATACAATGAAGAGAATGATCATTGCTTTCACCCAGCGGGGTGTGCCGGGAGGGATTCCACGGTGTGGGTCGTTTTGATTTTCTGACATGATAGTTTCTCCAAGTTTATTTTTAGAATTTCAATTGTGGATGGTACAGTATTTTGCGAATGAAATCAATAAGCATCATAAAGAATCTGTGGTTTTATGAACAATTCAATGATATTGTTCATAATCTTGCAAGATAAGGATATTTTATGAGAAAGACCGATCGACGAGTGCAACGCACACAAGAACTTTTACAAAAAACGCTAATTGAATTGATTCAAGAACATGAATACGATGAAATTACGATTCAAGACATTGTGGACCGTGCCAATCTTGGCAGGACCACCTTTTATTTGCACTATAACAGCAAAGATGACTTGTTTACGAATTGTCACAAAGCCATGATCAACGCGTTTGATTCCAGAATACTTTATTCACTATCTCGTAAAGAACTACTCTCCCCTGAAACTCCACACGGAATGACAGCCGCATATAAGCACCTTCAAGATGGGCGGACACACCTGTATCCTATTTTTCAGAACAGAGAAAGCCTGCGAAAAATGCGTGATTGGAATGCTCAGTACATCGAAACGATGTTACGTACAGATTTTATAGAGTCTGATAGCCTCATTCCATTTGATGTGTTAGCAAATTACCTTGCTGGCGCACAGCTTACGTTGCTACAGTGGTGGCTTGAAAAACGCCGCCCCTATACTCCTGAGAAGCTCGCAGAAACCTTACATCTATTACAACGTGCGGCGATTCGTGATGCATTTGAGTCTTAGAATGGAAAGTTATTGAAATTCGATATCCACACGCGACAACACAGAAATAATGGGATCTTGACAGTCTTTTTTTTGTCGAGTAATATATGAATACTTGCTCAACTATTCAATAGTATGAAACTTACGGATATCAATGCCATTCAACTTGCTGAGTTATTCAGCGCCTTAAGCGATGCCAGCCGTGTACGCATCATCTCTTTACTCATTGAAGGAGAGACACGTGTTAGTTCACTGGCCGAAGAACTTAATATGACTGAATCGGCAGTATCCCATCAATTGCGTGGATTACGGCAAATGCGGCTTGTCCGTGCGCGAAAATCAGGCAGGCAGGTCTTTTACTCACTTGATGATAAGCATGTGATTGAACTTTTCCATCGTGGCCTTGACCACGTACAGCACGGCTAATAGGATTGCCTTGACTCGACGACTTATTCTCACTTTGCTGCTTTTTCTCCTGATTATGGGCGCATCAAACCACTGGTTTTTATCTGCCGATAATACATCTCATGTTACTCAGGAATCCAACTGCTCAATCCATAGTGTCATCGCTCAACACGAACAAGCACAAACATTCACCCAAACGCCCGCCACTGCAATTACGCAAATACGGGATAGCACCCGTGCTTTTAATCTAAGCGCAAAAATTTCCCACCCTCCGACATTTTAATTTTACATACGAGACAGGTTTTCTCTTCATATCCTATATAAAAACCAAAATCATCTTTTGGACTTTGTATAACTTGTATTTATTAAAATTTGAAATGGAATTATATTATGGAACAAACAATTGATCTTGAAATCCCACTACTCTTACCAGGCATTGAAAATGAAAAAGATGAATGTCTTGTTCGTCTCGAAACATCACTTCAAAACTATAAAGGTATCTTACGCGCCCATATTAAGCGTGACAAAACACCCATAGATTTATGTCTACACTATGACCCGAATCTCTTAACCTTATCCGATGTAAAACGCCTTGCAGAACGTGCAGGGGTAGAAATCATCAACCGCTTTCATCACGAATCAATTCCTATCGAAAATATGGATTGTTCTGATTGTAGTCTTGTGATTGAACACAGCGTCGGGCGGATGGATGGCGTGCTATCTGTCAATGTCAACTACCCTGCTGAAAAAATGTGGATTGAATATGACAATCAAAAAATAAGCCGCGCCGCTATTGAAAAAAGAATCCGTTCATTAGGGTATCAAATTCCACTGGATGGATTTCAAGCACGGTTGCAAGAAAATCGTGAATTACTATTTAGTTTACTATCAGGCTTATTGTTGCTGATTGGGTGGCTAGGTGGTTTATTATTAAACTTCCCAAATCTTTTAAGTATCGGGTTTTATATATCAGCTTATCTCTTCGGCGGTTGGGATATTGCACGCCATGCGTGGCACGCTTTGAGAGAAAAACATTTTGATACTGATGGATTAATGGTTGTCGCCGCAATTGGCGCAGCATTCCTCGGCGAATTTGCAGAAGGCGCATTGTTGCTTTTCCTTTTCAGTCTTGGTCATTCGTTGGAAGAACGCGCACTAGATCGTGCTCGTCGTGCAGTTCGTGCCCTCGCAGACCTCGCACCTAAGGTCGCACTCGTTCGTCGTGATAACAAAGAACAAGAACTTCCTGTTGAATCGCTTCAACTAGATGATATTGTAATTGTTCGCCCAGGCGTTCGTATTCCTGTTGATGGAATTATCTTAAGCGGGCAATCCGGTATTGACCAATCATCAGTAACCGGTGAATCACTACCTGTGGATAAAACCACAAGTGATAATGTGTTTGCTAGTACTGTTAATGGTGAAGGTGCATTAGAAGTAAAAGTAACTCGTCTTGCAAAGGACTCAACCCTTGCGCGTGTGATGAAAATGGTTGAAGAAGCGCAGGCGCAAAAATCACCCACGCAACAAACTGTTGAAAAATTTGAGCGCGTCTTTGTGCCTGCTGTGTTGATTCTCACTGCGTTAATAATCGTCGTTCCACCATTGTTCGGTTTTCCATTTCGCGAATCATTCCTTCGAGCTATGACTTTATTAGTCGCCGCATCACCTTGTGCGCTTGCACTGGGCACGCCTGCTTCGATTCTTGCAGGTGTGGCACAAGCCGCGCGAAACGGTGTATTAGTAAAAGGTGGCACACACCTTGAAAATCTTGGGCGACTTAAAGCTATTGCTTTTGACAAAACAGGAACCATTACACATGGTCATCCAGAAGTAACAGATGTAATAGCATTTTCTGAATCTGGTAAAAAAGAAAATGAAGTATTGTCTATTGCCGCTGGAGCAGAATCACGTTCCGCACATCCACTTGCGCAAGCAGTTGTACGTGCGGCTCAAACTCAGGGTGTACTTGCTTCTGTTATAAATGAAGTCGAATCATTAACAGGACGCGGTTTAAAAGCCACTTTCAACAAAAATATAATTTGGATTGGCAATCAAAAATTAATGGATGAAGCAGAGATTTCACTTTCAGCGGATATGCTTCAAAAAGCACAGTCGCTACAACAAAAAGGCAAAACCCTCATGTGGGTTGCTGAAAACAAAACTCCAATAGGTTTAATTGCTATGTCTGATACATTGCGTAAACAAGTAGCAGAGACAATGCAAGCCTTGAAGAAAATGGGCGTGGAACATACTATCATGCTCACAGGTGATAATTCGCGCTCTGCATCTGCTATTGCCGAAGAAATTGGTCTTACAGATTTTCGCGCAGACTTAATGCCAGAAAATAAATTAACAATCATTCGTGATTTAGTAAAAGAATATGGTCAAGTAGCGATGATTGGCGATGGCGTAAACGATGCGCCCGCTTTAGCAAATGCAACCGTCGGCATTGCAATGGGTGGTGCAGGCACAGATGTTGCGCTAGAAACTGCAGATGTTGCTCTCATGAGTGACGATTTATCCAAACTTCCTTTTGCAGTTGGATTGGGACGTGCTACTCGAAATATTATTGTGCAAAACCTTTTCATCTCACTCGGTGTAATTGCATTACTTATTATCACTTCTCTAACAGGCATTGTTAGTATTGGTATTGCCATAATTTTTCACGAAGGAAGCACATTGGTTGTTGTTGCTAATGCTTTGAGATTATTAGCCTACAAACAAAGTTAACGGAAAGAGCATCCATGAGATATTTCTTAATTATTATAGTATTGCTATTAAGTGCTTGTTCTAGTTTAAGTGGTGAGTTAACTGTAAATAATGCATGGTCACGCCCAGCACTGAAAAGTGAAAATGGGGCAGTTTATTTTGTCATTGAAAATGGAACATACTCTAACGAAAAATTACTGAGTGTAAGCACAGATGTTGCAGAAGATGCCCAAATTCATATGACAATGGTCAATGACCAAAGTGTAATGTCTATGAAAATGCAAGAATTTGTTGAAATTCCTTCGGGAAATGAAATTAATTTCAAATCTGGTGGGCTTCATATCATGCTTGCAAACTTGCATCAAGACTTACTAGTTGGAGATACTTTCACTCTAACTTTACAATTTGAAAATGCAGGTGAAGTCAACATTCAAGTAATAGTAAAGGAATACTAACTTATGCCAAAGCAAAAACAACAATTAGATTCAACAGGCTTTTTTATTATTGTGGCAGGTTTTCTGCTAATTGCACTTGCAATTTTTTTAGTGTTTTCTCAAAACACTGCAACTACACAAATCTCCCCTACTCTTTCAGAGGAAGAGATTGATGCTCTTGTACCACGCGTATCAATTGATGAAGCAAAATCTGCTCTTGATTTAGGTACTGCCATCCTTTTAGATGTTCGTTCAGCAGAAGACTATCAAATGGAACACATAACAGGTGCTATCAATATCCCTCTTGCTGAAATTGAAACACGCATTTCTGAACTTGATCCAAATCAATGGATTATCACTTACTGTACCTGACAAGATGAACATTCAAGTGCCCGTGCGGCATCTATTCTTCTTGCAAATGGCTTTACAAAAGTAACACCTATCCTTGGTGGCTTTGAAGCATGGCTCAATGCTGGCTACCCAACACAACCATGAAGGACTAAAAATGAAACTTTTTCTTCTTATCTACTTTCTTCTATTCTTCGGGCTAGCAATGATATTGCCAACCTACCGAACATGGAAATCTACAGGCGTTAATCCATACAAATTAGGTTCGGCTGACAATGCACATGATTACATCGGCAAAAACTTTAGGCTTGTGATGTTGCTCTTGTTTGCCATTGTTATTTTGTATACCTTTTTTCCAAATATTTATTCAGTCCTGTTGCCAATTTCTTTTTTGACAAACAACATCTTAATCATTATCGGAACAGTTTTATTACTGATTGCCTTAATTTGGGTGTTAATTGCACAAAGTCACATGCAGAAATCGTGGCGCATTGGTATTGATGAAGATGTCAAAACCGATTTAGTTCAAACAGGTTTATTTAAAATCTCACGCAACCCTATTTTTCTTGGAATGCGAATCATGTTGCTGGGTCTTTTTCTCATCATTCCAAATGCAATCACGTTAGCAATTTTGATTACAGGTGAATTACTTATTCAAATTCAAGTACGGCTGGAAGAAGAATTTCTCACACGCACACATGGCAACTCGTATTTAGTTTATCAAAAGCAAGTCCGCCGCTGGCTTTAGCGCAACCTCAAATCTATCAGTTTCCCCTTTGAAATTTATATCATTATATCATCATATAGTGATATAATGATACGAAAGGAATTCGATCATGCTTCTTGCCAATCCTAAGTCCATTGAAATACAAGCAAAACTCTTTCGCGGTTTTTCCGACCCCTCCCGCCTATCAATTCTTGAAGCCATGCGTGATGGTGCAGTCACTGTTAATGAAATTGTAGAAGCAACAGGTTTATCACAGCCCAACGTTTCAAATCATCTATCATGTTTACGCGATTGTGGACTTGTTGTCTCTGAACAGCAAGGACGTTTTGTTTATTATGAATTGAGCGACAAGCGGGTTGGACAACTGCTGATGCTTGCAGATCAACTTCTTGCTGATGTTGCAAAAGGTGTGTACGAGTGCACGCGTTATAAAGTTAAAAAAACTAAACAGGTTGATTTGCAAGGACAAAGACATGGATAAATCATTATTCGAAATAACCGAAATGGATTGTGCCGCTGAAGAGAATCTAGTACGATTGAAACTCGATGATGTGAAAGCTGTTCGCAAGCTTGACTTTGATTTATCTGCCCGCAGGCTTACTATTTATCACGAAGGAAAATTGGATGCTATCGAGAAAACTATTGACGAACTTAATCTCAACTCGCGACTCCTTAAAACCGAGCTTACCGATGAAATAGTTGTAGATGATAGTTCTATACAGAAAAACCTGCTATGGACAGTTTTGCTGATTAACTTTTCCTTTTTTGTTATCGAAGTGCTATTTGGATTTATTTCTAGATCAATGGGATTAGTAGCAGATAGTTTGGATATGTTAGCCGATGCCATTGTGTATGGCTTGAGCCTAATTGCTGTAGGTGCGGCGTTTGCAAGGAAGAAGACAGTTGCCAAAATGAGTGGTTATTTTCAACTATTCTTAGCACTCGTTGGTTTTATTGAAGTGATACGACGTTTTATTGGTCTTGAGATTCTTCCTGACTTTAGAACGATGATAATCGTTTCAAGTCTTGCTTTAATTGCAAATAGTGTCTGTCTTTATTTATTACAGCGTTCAAAAAATCAGGAAGTTCACATAAAAGCCACCATGATTTTCACCAGCAATGACGTGATCATTAATCTTGGGGTTATTACAGCTGGGCTTCTTGTAAATTGGTTGAATTCGGGCATCCCAGACTTAATCATTGGGGCAATTGTTTTTATCGTTGTCATTCGCGGAGCGTTCAAAATACTGAGCCTTGCTAAATAAGAGCAGTTATTTTTTTGATGGGTGTCGTGTTTACAGTGAATCAGGTACGCACAACATAACTTGAAGGAGTCGAAAAATGGCTAATATACAAACTCTAGAAGTTCCTATAAGAGGGATGGATTGTGTTGAATGTACTCAACACGTCCAACATGCAATTTCAAAGTTAGATGGTGTGAAATCAGTAGATGTATTACTTGCTGCTGAAAAAGCTATTATTCAACTTGACCCTGAAAAGGTTGGCTTGCCTGCTATCCGCAAAGCTGTTGCTAGTGCGGGTGATGAATATTCTGTTCCCGAAACTAACGAAACTTTGCCTAATCAACCGATGGGTGATTTCAATAAACAATTGATAACTTTATTAGTAATTGTATTTAGTATCGTTTTATCAATTGTAATATTTGGGGAATGGCTTGGTTTGTTTAAGTTATTGGATAGCCTCGTACCCTTTCCAGTTGGTTTAATCATTGTGTTAGCAGGTGGTTATCCTATTTTTAGAAATGTTATTCGTGTCACTTTCAAAGGACAGATTATTTCTCATACGCTTATGACGCTTGGTGTAATTGCCGCCTTAGCTGTTGGTGAATGGGTCACTGCTGCAATTGTAGTAGTCCTAATGCGTGTTGGTGAATATGTTGAAAACTTCACAACCGAAGGTGCAAGACGTGCAGTAAAAGAATTAACTTCTATTGCTCCCCAAACTGCACGTGTGGAACGTAATGGTGAAGAAATAGAAATCCCAGTTGCAGAAGTGAAAATTGATGAAGTTGTAATTACTCGCCCTGGAGAAAAAATTCCTGTAGATGGTGAAGTGGTAAGCGGGGAGGCAACGATTGACCAAGCTGCTATCACAGGCGAATCTATGCCTGTTGAAGTAACAAAGGGAAATCATGTTTTTGCGGCTACCATCACAAAACTAGGAAGTTTGCGCATAAAAACATTGAAAATTGGAACAGATACAACTTTTGGTCGTGTGGTTAAGATGGTAGAAGAAGCAGAAGCTAATCGTGCCAATGTTCAACAATTTGCAGATAAATTCAGCACCTACTATTTACCAATTGTTATTGTAATAGCTACACTCACTTTTCTAATCAGTGGTAATCCCTTATCAACTGCTGCTGTTCTTGTTGTTGCATGTTCTTGTTCAATCGCTTTAGCAACGCCTGTTGCCATGTTAGCTTCAATCGGTGGAAGTGCAAAACGAGGATTATTAATAAAAGGCGGAAAATATCTTGAAGTATTAGCGCGTGCAGATGTGATATTAGTAGATAAAACAGGAACATTAACGCTTGGTCAGCCAAAAATTACAGATGTTATATCTCTAAATGGTTTATCTGAAACTGAAATTCTTACTCTTGCTGCCTCTGCTGAACGTTATTCTGAACATCCACTAGCCGAAGCTGTACGCGTTAAAGCTCGTATTGAAAATATCAAAATATCAGATGTGGAAGATTTTGAAGCAATTACGGGTCAAGGAATTCGAGCAAAAGTAAATGGATCGTTAATTGAAATTGGTAATCGTCGTCTGGTTTCAATACCTGATAATTTATCTGTTGTCCAAAATTTAGAAGAGACTGGCAAAACTCTTTTATTTATCTCTCGTGGTAAACAACTAGTAGGAATACTAGCTGCTTCTGATACCCTTCGCTCTGAAGTGCCGACCTCGATAATAGAGCTACGTAAACTTGGAATAAACAAGATTGAATTGTTGACGGGGGATAATGAGCGTACTGCATCAGCACTTGCTAATCAATTAGGTATTGAATATCGTGCCAGTTTATTGCCTGAAAATAAAATTGAAATCGTAAAGGAATATCAATCTAAAGGACATATTGTCGTAATGATTGGCGATGGTGTCAATGATGCTCCTGCACTGGCACAATCAAATATAGGTATTTCAATGGGTGCAGGTGGAACAGATATTGCTATTGAGGCTTCACACATTGCTCTTTTACGTGAAGATTGGACTCTTATACCAGAAGTAATAGGTATTGCCCGCCGAACAATGGGTATTATAAAAATGAATTTAGGCTTTACTGCTGTATATAATGTAGTAGGTTTAACATTAGCGGCTTTTGGATTTTTACCACCTGTACTTGCTGCTGCTGCTCAATCTTTACCAGATATTGGAATTCTCACTAATTCCGCCCGGCTGATAAACCAAAAGAAATAATCGATTCTATTACATTCGTTATGCACTAAAATTGCACTTTGGATAATACATCAAGCGAAAGAGTCTTTTGAGACAGCCGCTGGGTTGGAAGATTAAGAACTCTTTCTTTTTGACATTGGTAAATCACACATTAGATTTTAATCTTTGTATGTATAATGCAAAGTGCATGACAAAAGTTATTCTACCTTCTCTGTTGATTAGCTCACTACTGGCGTTACTATCCTACTCACCCGTTTCCATGCCGATGATGGGGATGGATGAGATGGATTCGGAAATGGCTGATCATACAACCCACCATACAAGCGAAAACCTTTTTGCCATGCCTTGCTGTGAAATAATTGGTAATGTCTGTGCTTCGTTTGTATGTAATGTTTCTGAATTAACAAAAATTTTCTTTATCAAGGGAACGACCCGAATTACAAGCGTAACTTCAGTAACCCAACTTATTTTTCTTGATATTCTCTCCCCACCTCCTAAAGCCTAAAAAACAATAGAATATTTTTAACTGTTTCTAACATATTCAATGCTAGATGTATTTTTATGCCTGCAAGATTAAGAATAGTAGATTGAAATTAGGAACAGCATATGCAACCAGCAAAACGCCATCGTGCTTGTTGGCTTTTTAGGCATTTCAATTAATCATAGGAGTTTCAAATGAATACAACCCCTGCTAATAAAAATCAAGTCGTCACAATATTATTGGTCGTTTTAATCGGTTTGCTAATTTTGTTCGCCCTCAATGTGCTTTTCTGGTTCTTTATGATGGGCGGCGGCATGATGAGTCAAATGCTAGGCACAAATAGTCAATATACGCCAGAGATGATGGCTGCCTGTGCAGATATGATGAAAAATAATTTACAACGATAAAAATTACTGATCGCATAAATCATGAGGTAGGATTATGAAGAAAAAGAAAGAACGTATAGAGAGAAGGAAACGCCAGCAAATACAAACCCGCTGGTTAATTATCGCAGGGATGACCCTTGCGTTATCAGCGGCTTTGTGGCTCGTGCTTGCTAATAAACAAAATAGTGATAGTAAAGTACGCCCTATCAGCCGATTCAACACACAAGATTTTCATTCGCTTGCATTTTCACTTACCGAGCCTGAGACTATATTTTTTGGGCATCATGGCGGCTTATTAGTGAGTCGAAATGGCGGTAAAGATTGGGAATCAACAACGCTCACGAATGCAGATGCGATGGCGCTAGGTATATCTCTTTCCAACCCACAAATGATGTATGCCGCTGGGCATGATGTTTTCTTTAAATCTATTGATGGTGGAAAATCTTGGGATTCTGTTTCTACAAACCTGCCTGGCTCTGATATTCATGGTTTTGCAGTTGCCACCGAAAATGAAAACCATGTTTTTGCCCATGTGGTAGGCTTTGGCATCTTTGAATCAGAAGATGGAGGAAATACATGGAAATTGTTTTCAGATACAGTGCCGTCTTCCACTTTCAATCTTGCAGTCGGCAAAGACTCTCAAACCTTATATGTGGCGGCGGGTGATGCCGGACTTTTACAAAGTTTGGATGGCGGAAAAACATGGGTACCAATTGGTGAAAGTACTCTTGCTTTAACCTATGTGCCTGCAAGCAATCGCTTGTATATCACCACACTTGGCTCATCTGCTGGTTTATATTATTCTGAAGATGGCGGACAAACGTGGACATCGTTAGGTTTGAATGGCACATTCTTAGCAATTGCTGTCAGCCCACTGGATGTAAACCATATTATTGTTGTAAACGATGAAGGAGAAGTTTTTGCGAGTCGTGATGCTGGTAGTTCGTGGACGGATAAGTGAGATGTTTATGAAATCAAATCGCTTCTGGTTTTACCTTAGCTTGAGTTTACTTTTCGCTACATTCATCTGGTTCATCGTTTTGCAACGCTCAAACCAGCAGACCTATCAAGGAGTCGAGTTCAACGAACCCGCCACAGATTTTCAACTAAATGACCAACAGGGAAATTCAATTCGTCTTTCAGATTTTCACGGAAAAATCGTCATCCTCACTTTCATGGATACCCAGTGTGTAGATACCTGTCCCATCACAGCCCATCATTTCATTCAAACCTATCAACAATTAAGTGAAACACAAAAAGAACAGGTAATATTTTTAGGTGTAAACGTAAACGCTGAAGCCGCAACCATTGAAAATATAAATACAATGACTACTGCTTGGGGGCTGGACCAAATTCCCCAATGGTACTTTCTTACTGGAGATATCGAATTACTCGAACCTGTGTGGAAAGCCTACAATGTTTCCGTAACCCCCCGCACGACAGACCATCAAACTACACATACACAACTGGTACACACGCCTGGAACCTATATCATAGACTCAATAGGTCAAATTCGTTGGTATGTTTCCACTCCATATAATACATCCGACTCAGAATGGATACCGCCGCTGTACGAAATTTTGATTAAGCATATCAAAACACTTTCGCAAGAATCATAAAGGAGAGCTCACATGCAAAAAAACAAACAAAAACAAAATGAACTATTTAACCCTGTTGTTCTCGTTACGCTCGGTATTGCGTTAGTAGCCATTGCAATCATCATGGTCACAACACAAACCGATTCAAATAATGCCCTCACAGCATCTGGCTTAACAAACCAAATCATCGTTGCTTTCGTCACAGGCATTACAACGGGCGGTTTAAGTTGTTTAGCAGTGCAAGGTGGCTTGCTTGCCAGTTCACTGGCTCATCAAGTAGAACAAGATTATGCAGTTCAATCAACCAACCGTAAAAAAATAAAAGAAAAGACTAAATTCAATTCAACCCTTCCTATCACTTTATTTCTCTTTGCAAAACTAATCGCATATACACTACTTGGCGCATTGCTCGGCTGGCTTGGTTCGTATTTTACATTTAGCCCAACTAGCCGTGCCATCTTAATGATTGCCATTGCAATTTTTATGATTGGTAATGCCTTACGGATGTTTAATGTGCATCCTATCTTTCGTTATTTTTCCATTGAACCACCTAAATTTATTACCCGTTATATTCGTAAAACTGCCAAAGGCACAGATACCGCCACACCGCTTTTTCTTGGTGCATTAACAGTTTTTATTCCTTGTGGTGTAACTCAAGCAATGATGGCAACTGCACTTGGTACAGGTAGTATAACTATGGGTGCAGCACTTATGTTTGCATTTACGCTTGGCACAAGCCCTGTTTTTTTCATCATTGCCTACTTAACAACCGAACTTGGCGTACGCCTTGAAAAATTCTTCATGCGATTTGTTGCAGTTGTAATTTTGATTTTAGGATTTGTGACTTTGGAAGGTGGACTCAACTTAATCGGCTCTCCCTATTCGCTTCAAAACCTGACCCGAAATTGGTCATCACCATCAACCAACTCTTCACCTGAAATAGTTTCTGCTCAACAACCTACACTTGAAGATGAAATTACTTTATATGTTCAAAATCAAGGATATTTTCCTGAAACTCTTAAAGCACCAGCGGGCAAAAACCTTAAACTTAACCTTGTTACTGATGGAGTTTTTTCCTGTGCGCTGGCTTTCCTTATTCCTGACTTGGACTACTACCAAATGCTTCCACCAGTTGGAACTGTACAAGTAGATGTTCCTGCTCAAGAAGCAGGAACAGAACTGTACTTTACTTGTTCAATGGGTATGTATACAGGTCAAATAGTTTTTGAATAAAGAGGTACTCATGATCAAAAAGATTTTTCGCGTGGAAGATATGCATTGTTCAAACTGTGCTTTGAAACTCGAAAGTTTAGAAGAGATATTAGAAGGAGTTAAGGAGATAAATGCTAGTTATCACAAGCTAGAGATGGTTGTTGAATATGACGAAAATAAGCTTACAGAAGTAGAAATAGTTAGAGCGGTAAAGAAAAAAGGTTATACAGCAGCCTTAGCATAAAAAATTACTATGATAGAACTAGTTGCTGTTATAACTTGCCCACAGTGTGGTTTTGCAAAAAAAGTAAACATGCCACCAGATACTTGAATGATATCCTATTTATGCGCCAGTTGCGGCGCAATAATTCGCCCTAAGACAGGTGATTGTTGTGTCTACTGCTCATATGCAGATAAACCTTGTCCGTCAAAACAAAGAGAAGCACAAGAAAATAAAAATGCCTCTTAATTCGTTTGTCTGAGTTGCTTTATATAGGGATGTGTAGTTGTCAACATTGTTATGGCATTAAATGTTGCAAGCGCATCTGCTTGCAATGGGGTTTTACTTAATTCAAGATGAAACGATAGTCCATTAGAAAAAACAAGCGTTGGCGTGCCAGAGATATTAAATTTTTCAATGCCTTGTTTATGACTATCGTGTGCAAATTGTGCCAATTGAGTATCTTGCCAATCTGCTACAAAGCGATTCATATCTAACCCAGCCTGTTGACCTGCACGAATCAATGTCGCTTCATCGCCTAATTCAAGCAAGTCCTCATGAACAGCTTGTTCTAACGCATTATGAAAACGATAAAAAGCCGCTTCCTCTTGCCTTTTAGCTGATTCGCCAGCGATAAATCCGCGCAACTCTGAATTGGCTGTTTCCCACGATTGATTCCAATACGTTTGTGAATCTTCCATCTGAATTGCAAATGGATACCAGTTAATGTTAATCGCTTGTCCGCTTTTCTCAACCAATTTCAACCAAGCAAAAACAAGGTAACTATCACGGCAGGCATAACTATAAAAAATATCCATTTGCATTTGAAAACCTATTGCCTTATTCCGAGACGGTATTCTTAAGTACGCCTTTCAACAAAGGCAATGTTGTTTGAGCAACTACTTCGTCGAGGTGTGCATCCCCGCCTGTTTGAATTAATTGTTTGAGTGCATCTTTATCTTCAATGTTTTCAAACAAAGTGGTTTGTAAAATTTCTTTCACACCTTCGCCACCTGTCAAACGTAGCCAAATCGCCCCGTTATTCGGTTCTATATCTAACCCGAAATTAAAGAACGGACAACATAAGCGTTCATTCTCAATGAATTTGGCGATTGCCATAAATCTACCCGCTTCATTTGCAAAGCGAATAGCATATCCGTTTGATAATTCTTGAACTTCTTGTGCTGCTGAAAAAAGTTGCGGAGCAGTCAACACATGTTCTTCGCGCACATCTGATGGGATGGCGGTCAAGTCACAGGCTAAAGATAAATTTTCATTTTGTTTAGTATTCATTTTATTTCCTATTACTGATTGATTTCATGAACTGGTTCTATCGATTTAATAGAATTTTTTGATTGAGCTTTATTTCCCATCCAACGATAAGCAAGTACAAAACTTGCAATGGATATTAAGGTCAAACCACCATAAACCCATCCAACATTTGCCGATAACCATACAGCCACTGGCGTACCTGCTAATAATGCCAATCCCAACGGCACAATCAACGGCGTACAACAAGGGCTAGTCACACAAGCTAAAACGAACATAAAGCCAGCACGAATTTTTTTCCACATACTGTTCTCCTCAATTTGATTGAATGAAATTATTTTTTGAGTCTTTGCAGGTACAGACAAAACAATAGGGTCTTTACTTTTTGCCTCCGAAGAACAACTGCAAGCCCCTGGAATACATACAGCACTACCATCTTCCGTAATACTTCCACAATGCTCTGACATTAAACTTTTTCCTCCAGATTGCTGTTGATAAGATAACAGACACATTGTTCATCACACTTTTTATCAGGTGGCAAAGATGCTCCATCATTACGAATACGATTGAGCGTATCTCGTAATGCCAACAAGTCTGCAATGCGTTGGTCAAGATCAAGAATGCGCTTATCAAACGAATTGAGCACTCGTTGACATGGCAAAGTTCCTTCATCTCGCGCAGATAGAAATTCGCCAATATCTGTTAGGTTGAAACCCAAACTACGGGAACTAACAATAAAGCGTAAACGCTCGACAGCTTCAGGGCTGTATTGACGATAATTATTCTCTGCTCGTTCAGGACTTGGCATTAATCCAATGGATTCATAATAACGAATGGTTTTGGCTGATACGCCTGTAAGTTCGGCAAGTTCGTGAATGAACATGGTCATGGCTCCTAATGTACACCTTCCAGCAACTGGAATGTCAAGGCTTTTTTAGGGCAATTATAGGCGAATATATATTTGAGATCTTTATCAGAAAGCAAGACCCAACAGACTTAATGGTGCAAGAGAGGGTTAAACACAATATCGAGTCAATAGACAAAGCAATTGATAAGTTAGGCTATGAGTTGTTTAGGCTGATTCGGCAGAAATGCAATCCTAAACTTAAATGTTGGTCTCGAAAAAATGTTTTGTACACCTCAAGTACACCTTACGCAGTAAAACAGTTTGGACAGAATAGACATATTGTTCAAATTATCCGTAATTTATCTAACTTAATAGACTAAATATACATATTGGGGATATTTGAAAAAGAATCCACTATCTCTTAAGCAATTGGTTCTGGGTTCGAGTCCCAGCGGAATCACAAAAACATCCCAATTTTGGGATGTTTTTATTTTATAACTTTCCCAAAACCCAAACAATTAATGGCGCAACAACTAAAGCGGGTAAAAAATTTCCAACGCGGATTTTTTTGATTTCTAATAAATTGCTGATTGCCAAACCAAATAATATGACTCCACCTGTGGCGGTCATTTCATTCATCATGGGGTCAGTGATGATGGTACTTAATGAACCTGCTAATAAACTAATTCCGCCTTGATAAATCAGAATGACAATGGAAGAAAATAAAACACCGATTCCCAATGTAGAGGCAAATGCAATCGATGCAAATAAATCTAAAGTGGATTTGACAGCCAGTAATTGATAATCACCTGTTAAGCCATCTTGAATGGAGCCGAGGATGGTCATTGGACCAACGCAGAATAAAAGTGAAGCCACCATGAATCCGCGCACGAAGGTTGAGGATGAAGGAACTTTTTCCGCAGGTGAATCAACTTCAACCGTAGGGGAGAAGCGTTTTTCAAGAGTCTGCCCAAAGGTTTGTAGTCTATCTTCTATCTTTATCCATTCGCCTAAGATAATTCCAATAATAATTGCGCCTAAAACAATCAATTGATTTTCACTATTAAAAAACATTTGCAAGCCCATTGCGCCTGTGAAGAGACCCATGCCTACAATGACTGTGCTTTTGAATCGTTCTGGGATGCGTGAACCAAAAATTAAACCGATTGCTCCGCCGATTAATACTGACGCGATGTTGAGAAATGTACCAGTCATAAATTTTCCTGTATTTTTCGTATGATTATATCGCGGGTATAATCGTTTAATTATGAAAAGAGAATATCATATCGAAATGACGCGTGAAGCGTTGGGTGAACATTTTAGCGAACGTGCTTTGCAAGTGATTATAAAAGCAAATATCAATCAAGATAGATTGGCTGGCATGTTTTTTCATGACGAATTTCATTTTGATAACAATGCTTTTGATAAAGGCTATCGTTATATGAATGAACAACGCGGCTATGTCTTGGCGACTTTTATCGGCACGGGTGTTTCGCCAATTGTGGCGTGGCAAGCATTTGGAAGATTGTTACACAGCGCACAGGATTTTTATGCCCACAGCAATTATGTGACCTTGTGGCTGGATTCTAAAAACGACACGCCTCATTCTTCGGGTGAAATTGAACCGCTAAAGAAAGACATTTTACAAAGCCCGAAACTGCATTCTGGCAAAGTGTACTTTCCATTGGATTTGTTGTATTTTATTAAGCCGATTCGTCTGTTGGTGATGAAGTTGTTGCCAAAAGATTCACACGGCTGGATGAATCTTGATTCACCTGAACAAGGCTTTAAGTTTGATTACGCCATCCGCGCGGCAGTTAAGAGAACGAAACATGAATTTGAGTTGTTGCAAAAGTTGCTTCAACCTGAAATGTTGACGAAGTTTATGGATAAGTAAAATCATGTCATTGCAAGGAAGGCTAAAGCCTTCCTTGCAATGACATCATATAAAGAAAGGTATAATTAAATTATGGATACAAAAACAAAATTAAACGAAGCCGTGAAAGAGGCTATGAAAAGCGGAGATAATCTCCGTAAACAAACCGTGCGCATGGTGCTTGCGGCTGTGAAACAAGCCGAAGTGGATAAACAAACTGTACTCGATGATATGGCTGTCACCTCGCTGATTCAGAAAGAGGTTAAGAATCGACGCGAAGCAATTGAAGAGGCGAAAAAAGCCAATCGCGAGGATTTGGTCTCAGGGAACGAATCTGAAATCAAAATTCTTGAAGAGTTTTTGCCGAAAGCTATGCCCACAGACGAATTACGTGCTTTAGTCCAAGCCGCAATTACAGAGACAGGTGCTTCTGCGCCAAGTGATATGGGCAAGGTCATGAAAGCGGTTATGCCAAAAGTTGCAGGACGCGCACCTAACGATATGATTAGCGCGGCTGTGAAAGAATTGCTCACGAAGTAAATTTTGCCGTGAAGAGGCTTTTGTTTCTTCATGGTTGATGTCATGTCTGTAAGAACCCCAGCTCCTCCGCGTATTCGTATATTGCAACTGATTTTGATTGTTGCCGTCAGCCTCGCATCTTTTGCGGCGCTGGTAGTTCCAGTTGGATTAAACCCGGCAATTGAAACGGTGGCAGTAGGCGATGTGGCACAAACCACAATTCAAGCACCGCGTGATATCGAATATGTTAGTGAGATTCGCACAGAGGAAGCCCGCAAAGCCGCGGAGAGTTCTGTTTTACCTGTTTATAGCTCACCAGACCCAGCCATTGCGCGCGCCCAAATTGACCGTTTACGCACGACTTTGCAAAATATTACAACTGTGCGCAATGACGATAATTTGAGCGCCGAACAAAAACGCTCTGACTTGCTTGCACTTAGTGACGTACGTTTGCCGTTGGCTACGATTGATTATGTGCTGAGTATTTCTGATTCGCGTTGGGATGCTGTGCAATCTGAATCGGTGCGCGTGTTAGAACAAATTATGCGTCGCGCTATTTATGAAGATACAGTTGAAGCGACTCAAGAGAATGTTTCAGTTTCGGTCAGTTTGGCATTCAGCGAACAACAAGTGGATTTGGTAACTGAATTGGTTTCTGCTTTTATTTTGCCGAATAGTTTTTTCAGCCAAGAATTGACCGACGCCGCAAGAGCCAGCGCACGTGAGGCTGTTAAACCTATTGTACAAACATATAAAGCGGGAGAGACGATTGTTTCCACCGGAGAAATTATCACGCCTGCAGATGTAGAAGCCTTTCAACAACTCGGTTTGGTGCGTTCCAGCCAGAGTTGGGAAGACTTAGCCGCCCCTGTCGCAGTTGTGATTCTATCTGCTGTTTTTGTGCCGATGTATTTTTACAGGCGTAAACGTTCTGCAGTGTTGAATGACCCGAAAAGTATTTTCGTCATTGCTGTTTTATTCATTGTGTTTTTAGTTGGCGCACGTTTGTTTATTGGGCGCACACTTGTACCGTATGGATATCCGATTCAAGCCGCCGCTCTTTTGCTCACGGCTTTATTTGGCATGGAAGTTGGTTTAGTGATTGCCATTCCGCTTTGTATTTTGGCGGCATTTGGTTTATCCAATTCATTAGACCTAACTCCATATTATCTTTTTACTTCATTAATCGGTTTATTGGCCTTAGGTCCTGCCCGCCGATTTTGGGGATTCATCCGCGCAGGCATTGCAATTTCACTTTCAGGTGCGGCGGCGTTGCTTGCATTTCGCATTCCATTAATTACATTAGATTGGATTGGTATTTTGCAATATGTCGGTGCAATTGCATTTGCAGGTTTTTCATCGGCAAGTATTGCGCTTTTACTTCAATATCTGTTTGCTCAAATGCTAGGTCTCACAACCGCTTTGCAACTACTGGATATTTCTCGCCCTGATTTGCCATTATTACAATTCTTCCTACGCAGTGCGCCCGGTACTTATCAACATAGTTTACAAGTGGCAAACCTTGCCGAACAAGCCGCGGAAAAAATTGGCGCAGACCCATTGCTCACGCGCGTCGGCGCATTGTTTCATGATATTGGGAAAGCACTCAACCCCAATTTTTTTATTGAAAATCAATTACCGAGTCATATGAACACGCATGACAATGCCGACCCGCAAGAAGTTTCTGCCACAATCATTCGTCACGTTACCGATGGAGTGCAACTTGCAAAAAAACATCGTTTGCCACGCCGCCTGCATGATTTTATTCTTGAACATCATGGCACATTAATTACACATTATCAATACAACCAAGCCATGGAAGCCGCCAACGGAAATGTATCCAAAGTGGATATTGAAAAATTCCGTTACCCCGGTCCGCGACCGACTTCGCGTGAAACTGCATTGCTCATGTTAGCCGACGCCACCGAAGCCCGCGCCCGTGCCGAACGCCCAAGCAATGATGATGAAATTAGAAAACTCGTCCGCAGTGTTATTCAAACCGTGCAAAAATTTAATCAACTTGATGATACACTACTGACTTTACGTGATTTGAATTTGATTACAGAATCATTCGTGACCACATTGCGTGGCACTTATCACGAACGCATTCAATATCCCAAAGCCAACGTGCCAGACCAAGATGTGACCCTCCTTGCACCCAAAAAAGAAAAAACAGAAAAATGATTTATATTGATAACCAACAAGATTTTTTAGACGCACCTTTATTGGAACGCGCCGCACAATATACATTGGAAATGATTCCGCCTCTGAATCTTAAGGGTCAACTTGACCTTTCCACCGCCAACTTGACCATCGTTTTAACAGATGACCGCCAACTGCACGAACTCAATCGTGACTATTTAGATCTAGATTCCCCAACCGATGTATTATCTTTTCCCTCCTTAGAAACAGACCCAGAGACAAATGAAATTTATTTAGGCGATATTCTCATTTCAATTCCCAGAGCGGCGCAACAAGCCCAAGCCGCGGGTCATCCTGTAGAAGCTGAAGTGCAACTACTCACCGTACATGGCACGTTACACTTGCTTGGTTATGACCATGCGTCTGATGAAGAAAAAGATATCATGTGGAATGAACAGGCAAAAGTGTTAGAAAGACTCGGTTTGTCTAGAATCAAAATACAAGAATAAATATCATGTCATTGCGAGCCGAAGGCGAAGCAATTTCCTTATCAAAATGAAATCATTTCTTTATTCCCGCATACACGCCTTTCGCCATGCCTTTCGTGGTTTATTTTATGTGATGAAAACTCAACGTAATGCATGGATTCATACTGCTATAACGTTAGCCGTATTGGTTGTAGGAATTTGGCTTGAAATTTCATTAATAGAATGGGCGATTGTCGTGTTGACAATTGCGATGGTGTTTATGGCTGAGTTTATCAACACAGCCATTGAAGCGGTGGTTGACCTT